>CAJXIC010000038.1 GCA_913054385.1 uncultured Pseudomonadota bacterium | reverse complement strand
CATACGAGATGATCTGGTGACTGGAGTTCAGACGTGTGCTCTTCCGATCTATCTCGAAGTCGATCGGTGCGAGGTCTCGGAGCCCCTGCGTGGGAATCGAATCGACATCGAGCTCCGCTCCGAAGGCCATCGCCACCAGGATCCCGAGCTTCTGTGCCGCATCGATCCCGTCGATATCGAAGGTCGGGTCGGCCTCGGCATAGCCAAGATCCTGGGCGCGCTTCAAAATCACTTCGAAGGCTTCGCCGGTCGCCTCCATCTCCGAGAGGATGTAGTTGGTGGTCCCATTCAGGATGCCTTCGATCGACAGCACCCGATCCGCGGCGAGCCCTTCCCGGAGCGCCCGCAGCACCGGGATCCCGCCGCCAACGCTCGCCTCGAAAGCCACGTCGACGCCGGCGGCCGCGGCCTGCGCGAAGATCTCCGAGCCGTGGTGAGCGAGAAGCGCCTTGTTCGCGGTGACCACGTGCTTCCCGGCAGCGATCGCGTCTGCGACGAGCGCTCGCGCGGCGCCGGTCCCGCCAATCAATTCGACCACGATGTCGACCGCCGGGTCCGCGATCAATGCCTTTGCGTCCGAGTCGAAGTGGATCCCCTCGAGATCGACCCCGCGATCGGTTTCGGTGTCGAGATCGGCGATCCGCACCAGGCGCAGCCGCGCCCCGAGGCGCTCGCTGATCACCGCAGCATTCTGCCCCAGCACGCGCACCACGCCGCGCCCGATGGTGCCAAAGCCGATCAGGCCGATACCCACTTCTCGATCTCGATTCGACATACACGCTCGCCGAGTCTGGCGACTCAGGCGCCCCCTTCCCTCAGGAACTTTCGGATTCCGCGAACCGCCTGGCGGATCCTGTGTTTGTTCTCGACCAGGGCGAAGCGTACAAATCCCTCGCCGTATTCCCCGAAGCCGATGCCCGCCGAAACGGCGACCCCCGCTTCGGCCAACAGTCGCTTCGAGAACTCGAGCGAACCCATCGCCGTGAAGGGCTCTGGAATCGGCGCCCAGACGAACATCGTCGCCAGCGGCTTCTCGATCTTCCAGCGCCCGGGTCCCTCCTGGCCCAGCCCATCGACCAGCGCGTCCCGGCGCTCCCGGTAGATCTCGACGTTCTCTGCGACACAATCCTGGGGCCCGCGCAGCGCCGAAATTGCACCGATCTGGATCGCCTGGGGCATGCCATAGTCGAGGTAGCTCTTGATCCGCGTGAGCGCGTGGATCATCTGCCGGTTTCCGCAAGCGAAGCCGACCCGCCAGCCCGCCATCGAGTGGCTCTTCGAGAGCGAGACGAATTCGATGGCAATTTCTTTCGCACCCGGAATCTCCAGCAAGCTAGGAGGCTTGTAGCCGTCAAAGGCGATCTCGGCGTAGGCGAAATCGTGGAGAATCATCAGGTCGTTCTCGCTCGCGAAGGCCACGACGCGCTCGAAGAAACTCCGATCCACGACCTGTGCGGTCGGGTTCGCGGGAAAAGAAAGGATCAGCATCTTCGGGCGCGGCCAGGTGCGGTGAAAAGCGGCCTCGAGATTCTCTACGAAGTCCGAATCCGGCGTCAGCGGAACGTGCCGAAGGTCGCCGCCGGCGATGATCACCGAGAACTGGTGGATGGGGTACGCGGGATTCTGGCACAGCACCACGTCGCCGGGCCCGATGGTCATGAGGACGAAGTGCGAGAGCCCCTCCTTGGCACCGATGATCGCAATCGCCTCGGACTCGGGGTCGAGATCCACCGCATACCGGCGCTCGTACCATTCGCAGACCGCGGCGCGCAGGTTCGGAATGCCGCGCGATTGCGAGTAGCGGTGGTTCTTCGGGTTGCGCGCCGCCTCGCAGATCTTCTCGACGACAAAGTCGGGAGTCGGGAGATCAGGGTTGCCCATCCCGAGGTCGATGATGTCCTCGCCGCGCCGACGCGCCGCGCGCATCAACTCGATCACCTCCCCGAGGCTGTAGGGCGGCAATCGATTGAGCTTGTTGAAATCGTGCTGCACGCAGCTCGCCTCTCACGTCCAAGCCCGCCTTCGAGGACGCGCCGGAGGGCCCATTGTACGGAGGCGTCGGCCCCAGCGCCCGTACGAACCCTCTCACGGACGCGTGCCGAAGCTTCGCCTCCGGAAGAGCCGGTAGAACGGGATCCCTGCCAGCATTGCGACGATCGCCACGAAGCTCTCGAGACTCCGCTCGACGAGCATCACGCCGGCAACACCGGCCATCGAAGCCGCGTAGAAGAGCGGCGTCAGCGGGAAACCCCAGGCTCGGTAGGGTCGCGGGCGGTCCGGCTGCGTCCGGCGCAGGCGCAAAAGCGCCGCCACGTCCGCGAGTGCCGCCAACAGGATCGCGAAGATCGTGAAATCGAGAACCGCCGGGAACGAACGCAGGAGGAGCAACACCGCCACCGCCACCGCACCCTGCAAGACGATCGCGCGGGCGGGGGTTCCGAAGCGGGGGTGCACGGTATCCGCTCCCGGCAGGAAGAGCCCGTCGAGACCCATCGCGTAGGCGATGCGCGGACCCACGAGCACCGCCGCGTTGAGCGTCCCGAGAATGGATACCAGCACGAAGGTTCCGACCAGCCCTCCCGCGATGGGTCCAAAGAGGAATCCCGCAGCCGCCCGGCCGGCGTCGGGACTGCCGCGCAGGACCTCCATCGGAATGGCGTAGAGGTAGACCGCGTTGATCGCCAGGTAGAGCACCGCGCACAGGAACAACCCCAGGAAGAGACTCCGAGGCAGGTTGCGACCCGGGTCCCGGATTTCGCTCCCCACGTAGAGCGAGGCGTTCCAGCCGAGGTAGCTAAAGAGCACCGGCGACATTGCCAGCGCGAAGGCGGTAAACGTGATCGGTCCGGCCGCCGCCGCGAAGAAGCGCGCGGGGTCCCCGACGCCGACACTGGGGCCCAGGATCACGAAGGCTGCCAGCGCCGCGATCTTGAGCACGGAAGTCAGGTTGTTTGCACGGGCCCCCCAGCGCACGCCCACGTAATTCGCCCCGGAAACGAGAACCGTCACCCCAACGGCGATCGCCAGGGAACCGCGGCCTTCCCATCCCAGGGCCTCTGAGAGCCCGGCCCCGAAGGCGGCTGCGAGCGCAGCGATCGACCCGGCGTAGATCGCAAAGAAGGTGAGCCAGCCCACCAAGAAGCCCGCCAGCGGATGGAAGGCCTCGCGCAAGAAGACGTAGTCGCCCCCGGCGCGGGGATACATGGCACCGAGTTCGGCGTTGGTGAGCGCGCCGGCGAGTGAGATCAGGGCGCCGAAGCCCCAGGCTGCGAAGATCCACCCCGGGCTCGGCAGCAGCGCCGCCACCTGCCCGGGCGTGAAAAAGATCCCCGCGCCGATCACCGAGGCCACGACCAGGAAGGTCGTGTCGGTCAGCGTCAGTTCACGTTTCAGCCGGTCGCGCGGGTGAGCCTCCACCGGGGCCCTCCCTCACCACGCTCGGGAGCGTGGTGGGTCGATTCGCCCTAGGACAAGAACGGGATGATCAGCAGCGCGACGATGTTGATGAGCTTGAGCATCGGGTTGATCGCCGGACCTGCTGTATCCTTGTAGGGGTCGCCCACGGTGTCGCCGGTCACGGCGGCCTTGTGCGCCTCCGAACCCTTGCCGCCGTACTGCCCCATCTCGATGTACTTCTTCGCGTTGTCCCAGGCGGCGCCGCCGGTCGTCATCGAGAGCGCCACACAGACACCCGAGACGATCGAACCGATCAGCATGCCACCGAGGGCCTGGGCACCGACCACCCCGTACCCGAAGAGCGCAGGCAAAAGCCCCACGACCAGGGGCGCAAGCGCCGGAATCAGGGCCGGCAGGATCATCTGGCGCAGCGCGGCCTTGGTCACGATATCGACGCAGGTGCGGTAGTCGGGCTTCGCGGTGCCTTCCATGATTCCCGGGATCTCCCGGAACTGGCGCCGCACCTCATCCACCACCGACTTCGCGGCCTCGGCCACCGCATTCATCGCCAGAGAGGCGAAGATGAAGGGCAGCATGGCTCCGATGAAGAGACCGGCGAGCACGGCGGTATTCGACAGGTCAAAGGAGACGTCGAGACCGCCGACCCGATTCAGGTCTTCGATGTAGGTAGCGAAGAGCACCACCGCCGCGAGGCCAGCCGAAGCGATGGCGTAACCCTTGGTCACCGCCTTCGTCGTATTGCCGAAGGCATCGAGGGGATCGGTGACATTGCGAACGTCTTCGCCGAGATCGGCCATCTGGGCGATGCCGCCGGCGTTGTCCGTAATGGGGCCGTAGGCGTCGATGGAGACGATGATCCCGGCGAGCGACAGCATGCTCATGGCCGCAATTCCGATGCCGTAGAGGCCCGCTACCGAGTGGCAGAAGAGGATCGTAATCACGATCACCACGACGGGCACGACGGTGGCCTGCATCCCGACGGCGAGCCCGCTGATCACGTTGGTACCGTGACCGCCCTCGCTCGCCTTTGCGATGCGATCGACAAAACGCGAACCGTCGCCGGTGTAGACGTCGGTGATCCAGAGCATGACGCCGGTCACGGCGGCGCCCGCCGCGGCGCAGAACCAGAGGGCCGATCCGGAGACGGCGTTGCCGAGGGAATCCACGCTCGGGATCTCGAGGTTCATGTGAATGCCAAGGAGCAGCAGGAGGGTCACGCCAACGGCAATCCCCAGACCGATGTACATCGCCTTCATCACCGCCGGCTGCTCGCCGGCCGCGGGCTCACTAATGCGCACGAAGGGCAGGGCCACCAGCGACCCCACGATGCCCGCCGCACCCACGGCCAACGGGTACAGGAACATGCCCATGTTTCCGGGAAAAACGATGTGCGAGAGCAGCATCACGGCCGCGGCCGTGACGCAGTAGGTCTCGAAGAGGTCCGCGGCCATGCCCGCGCAGTCCCCCACGTTGTCGCCCACGTTGTCGGCGATCACCGCCGGGTTGCGCGGATCGTCCTCGGGAATGTTCGCCTCGACCTTGCCAACAAGGTCGGCTCCGACGTCGGCGCCCTTGGTGAAGATGCCGCCCCCCAGGCGGGCGAAAACCGAGATCAGCGAGCCACCGAAGGCCAACCCGATCAGGGCGTCGGGCTTGTGGTAGCCGCAGGCGTCCATCACCGTGACGATCACGGCCAGCGAGAGCAGGCCGAGGCCGACCACCATCAGGCCGGTGACGGCGCCGCCCTGGAAGGCGAGACCGAAGGCCGGTCCGAACCCATCTTGCGCCGCCCGCGCCACGCGCACGTTCGCGCGCACCGAGACGTTCATGCCGATGAAGCCGGCCGCGGCGCTGGCAAGCGCGCCGAGGATGAAGCCGCCCGCGTACCAAGGCCCGAGGGCCAGCCAGACGATTCCCAGAATCGGCACGCCGACGATGGCGATCGTGCGGTACTGACGGTTCAGGAAGGCCGACGCCCCCGCGCGGATCGCTTCGGCGACCTCGTTCGCGCGATCGGTCGAAGTCGGCGCGGACAGGACCCGCCTGTAGTAATAAAACCCCATCGCCAGAGCTACCAGAGCGGCGATGAAGGAAGCGGCTGTAGTCGCCATCAAAATCTCCCCGTGGCGGGTACGCGAATTCGGGAGGGACGCATTTTGTCCTCCCGCCGGCACCCGGGCTGAAAATCGTTCAGGGGGTCGACGAAGGGGTGCACGCAGTGCGCGCGACGGCCCCCCTTCCCTCTGCGGCGAGGAAACTAGGCGTCCGACCCGTAAAAGTCCACCCCGATGCCGGGCCGCCCCGAACCAATCGGTCCCCGCGGGCCGCTAGACTCTGGCCCGCCGCTCGCTTTCTCCAAATGGGAACCCGCCCGTGCCGACTGCCGCCGATTCTCTGCTCAAAACCGCCCTCGCGAGCGGCGTCGAGATCTGCTTCGCGAACCCCGGAACCACCGAAATGCCGCTGGTCGCAGCGCTCGACCGCAGTCCGGGCATCCGCCCGGTCCTCGGACTCTTCGAGGGGGTTTGCAGCGGCTGCGCCGACGGTTGGGGCCGCATGCGGCGCCAGCCGGCCATGACCCTGCTCCACCTCGGGCCGGGCTTCGCGAATTCGATTGCCAACCTGCACAACGCCCGCCGCGCCCGCACCCCGGTGGTGAACCTCATCGGGGACCACACCCGCGCCCACGCCGCTTTCGACTCCCCGCTGCACTCCGACATCGAATCGCTGGCGCGCCCGGTCTCGACCTGGTTCCGCCACTGCCGCGCACCGGGCGACCTCGGCACTGACACCGCGGAGGCCATCGCGGCATCCAAGGCCGCCGGGGGCGGCGTCGCCAGCCTCGTGATTCCCGCCGACGTGCAGTGGGGAGAAGGGCCGCCCCCGGCCCCGCCGATCACGGCGGCCTCGGCCCCCCGCGTGACGGACGAACGAATTCTCGAGGTCGCGCGTCGCCTGCGAGCGAGTTCTCGCTGTGGGCTGTTGCTGGGAAGCGACGCCCTCGGTGCCGACGCCCAGCGGGCCGCGGCGAGAATCGCCAGCGCGGTCGGCGCAAAGCTCTGGATCGAGACCTTCCCGGCTCGCTGGGAACGCGGCGGCGACCTCCCCGCGTTCGAGCGCCTGCCCTACTTCCCCGAAGCCGCGCGCGAAGCCCTGGCCGATCTCGACCTCTTGATCCTCGCGGGTGCACGCGCACCGGTGGCCTTCTTCGGCTACCCGGGACAGGCGTCGGAATTGGCCCCGGCGGCGGCTCCGGTGCTCCTCTCGGAACCCCAACTCGGGTCGGCGGCCGCCCTCGAGGCGCTGGCGGACGAGGTCGGGGCCGCTGCTTACGGGGGTCCGGGGCCTCCGCCTTCAGCGCCCGTCGCCGTGGGGGCGGGCAGCTCCCTGGATCCGGTGGCCCTGTCGGCAGCGATCGCGCGCTGCCTTCCCGAGAACGCGATCGTGATCGACGAAGCCGCCACCAGCGGCCTGCCCTTCTACGCGGCCACCGCCCGTGGCCCACACCACAGCGTCCTCACGCTGACGGGCGGCGCCATCGGCCAGGGGCTTCCCTGCGCCGCCGGAGCCGCCCTCGCCTGTCCCGACCGGCGGGTGCTCTCGCTGCAGGCGGACGGCAGCGCCCAGTACACGCTGCAGGCCCTCTTCACCCTGGCGCGCGAATCCCTCAATGTCACCGTCGTGCTCTTTTCGAATCGCAGCTACCGCATCCTGCAGATCGAAATGGCCCGCGCCGGAATCAGCGAACCGGGAGCCGCCTCGCGTTCGCTCACACAGCTGACCGAACCGGAACTCGACTGGAGCGCGCTGGCGCGTGGCTACGGCGTTCCCGCCGAGCGCGTGACCGACGCTGAAGGTTTCGGGCAGGCCCTCGAACGCGCCCTGTCGACCTCCGGACCCACGCTGATCGAAGCCATCCTCTGATCAGCGCTCGGCCTCTGCCCGCCCCGGCGCAGGCCCTTCGACGTATCCGAGCGCTTCGAGCAGGGCGTTCATCTCGGGATCGCTGCGCAGGTCGTTGGCCTCGCGAGCCGGTTCTGTCCTCGCGTTCGAAACCCCCGCCCGCAGGCGGCGACGCAGTTCTGCCACGCGTAAGGGACTCTTCTGCGCGAGGTTTCGCGTTTCGCCCGGGTCGTTCTTCAGGTCGTAGAGTTCTTCCGGCCCCTCGATCGAAACGATGTACTTGTAATCGTCGACCCGAATGGCCTGTTTGTCGCGGCGGTTCGTCGCCAGAATGACCTCGCGGTGTGCCGGCGCGATGACTTCCCCGCCCTCCGAGATCAAAGGCCACAAGCTCTCGCCCTCCCACCCGGGCGACATCGGAAAACCAAGGAAATCGAAGATCGTCGGGATCACATCGACCGTCTCGGTGAGCGCCGGGATCCGCCGGGGTAACACCCCGGCCCCCGCTGGAAACTTCATCAGCAGCGGAACCCTCACCATGTCGTCGTAGAGCGTGCGATTGTGCCCGAATCGCTGGTGACCGAAGAAGGCGTCGCCGTGGTCCGAGGTGACGACGATCAGCGCGTCCTGGTAGAGCCCGCGCTCACGCAGCATTGCCAGGAGGCTCGCAAGCGCCTCGTCAACGAAGCGGATGTTCGCCCGGTAGCGCGCTTCGAGATGATGAATCACCGACGGCGTCGCCACGCCGGTTTCGTTGGCCTTCAGGAATTCGTCGTGGATGGCGTCCCAGGGCACATCGCCACAGGCGCAGGGTTCGCCTTCGCAGAGGCAGTTGTCGCCATCGTCGCGCAGGTAGGACGCTGGGGCGTCGTAGGGTTTATGCGGTTGCAGGTAGTGGAAGTAGGCGTAGGTCCCGCCCGCCCCGAACTCTGGGAGGAGCTCTGCAATCGAGCGTTCCATGTCCGCGGGCTGCACGCGTTTCAAGCGCGGCAGCCAAGCCGGTAAGGTCTTGAGAGATTGGCCCTTCGTTGCGTAAACCAGTTCGCTCGTGTCGTAGCCCCGGGTGAGCCCGAGTTCGGGTGCACCGGCATGAGGATTCCCGATGAAGGCGAAGCTCCGATAGCCCTGCTCGGCGAAGAGTTCCGCCACGGTCGGAAACGCCTCGGGGAGAACCGAAGACGAATCGAGTTGATGGGTCATCACTCGAACCCCCGTAACGAGGCTCGCAGTAGAGGGCACCGTGGTCGCCGACTGGCTGTAGGCGCGATCAAAGACCACCGACTCCCGGGCGAGTCGGTCGAAATTCGGACTGGTATCAAAGGGATCACCGTAGAGCCCGAAGTAGAAGGCGGACGCCGCGTCGATCACGATTACGAAGACGTTCGCCCCCGTAGCCGAGGGCGCGCGGTCCGCACCTCCGCACGAAAGCAGCCCGGCCGCGAGCACGAACGCGACGGCCGCGACGCCGCCGCGACGCCGCCGCGAATGCGAGCGTTGGAATCGGCACGGCCTGACAGAAAGCTGCGGCAAGGCTATTTCTCCGGAGCCAGGTAGCCGAGGCTCTCGAGCATCTCGCGCTTCTCGGCGGTGGGGGCCAGGAGCCCTTCGGGGCTTCTTGTCGGGGCGCTCCCGAGTTCGACCACCAGGGCCTCGAGGCGCTGCTGCAGCACCCTGCCCCGCTCGGTCTCTCGTGCGAACACGTCGACCTCTTCAAACGGGTCGGCTTCGAGGTCGAAGAGTTCGAACTCGCCCTCCGAGGAGCGCAGCAGCTTCCATCCCTCTACGTAGAGCGCCTTCAGCGTGCGCCCAAAGGGCGCAGGATCGAACTCGGGATGGACCTCGGTCAGCGTACGCAGGGTCCGCAGGTTGGCGGCGGTGTACTCGGCCAGACGCGCGCGCTGCAGAGGCGGGTTGAGCAGGCTCACGGCCTTCGAATTCGACGCGCCGGCTTCGACTCCCGCGACTTCGAGCAACGTCGGGTAAAGATCCATATTGCTAACTGGCCTGGTTTCGACGCCGGGCTCGAAGCGGGCTGGAAAGTGGATCACGAGGGGAATGCGAACCAGCGCGCCGTGGAGCGAGAACTGGTGGTCGAGCATATGGTTCTCGCCGAGCAGTTCGCCGTGGTCGGCGGTCAGGATCACCATGGTGTTCTCGAGATCGCCGTGGGCTTCGAGCGAGTCGAGCAGATCGGCAAAGAGCCCATCGAGTTCGAGGATCGCGGCATCGTAGGTCCCCTGGATGGCGCGGAGATCGCGGGCGTCGAGATCACGAAGCCCCGTGGTGTATTCCCACATGCCGATCCAGGTCCGGTCGACGGCGTAGGAATGCTCGACCATCTCCGGCGGCATCACGCGCTCGCGAAAGTGTCGCTCGGGCACCAGCGGGCGATGCGCCTCCATGTAGTTGAGGACCGCAAACCAGGGTTGGTCTGACGACGAGTCCCCGAGCCAGCGCTCCAGGGCCCCCGCGACCAACTCACCGGCGGCCTTGATCGCCCAGGGCCCGGCGCTCCCGCGCGCAAGCCGTCGATGCAATTCGCTGCTGCGGTCGTCCGCCACCTTGCGTTCGACCACCCAGCGCGCCGCCGTGCGGTAGTGCTCGTCCCACGGATGCTCGACGCGATCAAAGCCCTGGTGGAAGTTCTCGTCGGCGGAAATACTGGGATTCGCCGACCACAGGTAGGTGCGGTAGCCCGCGCTGCTGAGCCGTTCGGCCAGGGTGTCGAAGTCTTCCGAGAGCCAGCGGTGGTCGGCGTCGGTTCCGTGCTGCGACGGGTAGAGCCCGGTGAACATCGAGGCGTGAGCCGGCTCGGTGGTGCTCGCCGCCGATATCACGTCCCGGTAGACCCGCGCGCCGCGGGCCCAGCGGTCGAGCTCCGGCGTCGTCTCGACAGAGTGGCCGTAGAGGCTCATCCGATCCGCCCGCACCGTATCCCAGACGACCCAGAGAATGTTCGGCGCCCGAGCGTCGCCGGAACTCGGGGGACCGCAATCGCCGGTACCACAACCGAAGGCCGCGAACGCGGCCGCCGAGAAGACCCACACAAATACCCGTGTGCCCCGTGCGGCACTCGCCCCCCGCATCCACGCAAGGTAGCACGCACTCACGGAGCGCCGATCGCAGGCTTCGCCGATGCGCGCGCCGCTTCCACCTCTTGAATGGCAGCCGTAATCCCCCCGTCGTCCGGACGCATCGACTGCGCGGCACGCAGGCTTCGCAGGCCCGCATCGAGGTCTCCCCGCTCGAGTTCGAGTCGCGCCAACGAGACCAGGGCGGCGAAGCGCGGCACGCCACCCCCGTCCCCTTCGGCGGCGACCAACTGCCGCAGTT
>CAJXIC010000037.1 GCA_913054385.1 uncultured Pseudomonadota bacterium | reverse complement strand
CCACCGCGATCACCCGGGAGGGCAGCGGGATCGCCGCGCCCGCCAGGTGTCCGGGGTAGCCCCGAGCCGAGCCGTCGAACCACTCGTGGTGGTGGAGCACGCAGGGCACCACATCGGCCAGGAAGACGACGGAGCCGAGGATCCGAGCGCCGGTCGTTACGTGTTCGCGAATCTGCCGGGTTTCGCTTTCCGTGAGGCGGCCCGGCTTGGCGATGATGGCGTCGGGCACGCCGATCTTGCCCACGTCGTGGAGCAAGCCGGCGATATAGATGCGTTCGATGGGCTTGCGCTGTAGACCCATTTCGCGCGCGATCCGCGAAGCGTAGACACCGACGCGGTCGGAATGGCCCCGGGTGAAGGGGTCCTTCGCGTCGATCACTTCTGCCAGCGCGCCGATCGTCTGGACGTAGGCAAGGCGTAGATCCCGGTTGCTGGCGGCGAGTTGGTGCGTGCGCTCTCGGACCTTTGCCTCGAGTTCGCGGTTGAGGTCCTTGAGGGCTTCGTTGCGGTCGCGCGCGAGGTGATCCAGGCGCTCGATCTCGCGCCGCATTTCGAAGTGTTCGAAGGCTTGCCCGAGGGTTCCCCGCAACTCCTCCCGGCGGCAGGGCTTCGTGATCATGCGGTAGATCTCGCCGCGATGGATGGCTTCGACGGCGATCTGCATTTCGGCCGGCCCGGTGAGCAGAATGCGGATCGATTCCGGGTGTCGCTCGCGCAGCGCCGCGAGGAAATCAACGCCGAGCATCTCCGGCATCTGGTGGTCGCTGACGACCACCGGGATCTCGACGCCTTTAAGGATTTCGAAGGCGTGTTCGGGTCCGGTTGCGGTGAGGACCGTGAGGCCATCGCCGCGAACCATGCGTCGCAGCACCTTCAGGATCTCCGGGTCGTCATCGACGAAGAGAACGATGCGCGGCTCCACGGCTTCCTCCTTGCGACGCGCGGCGAATGGATCGCCCCGCTCCTTCAGCAATCGGCAAGTCGGTGCCAGAAGCTGAGGGAATCGAGCGCGAATTGGCAATGCGAGGGACGCGATTCCCCGCGGGCAGCGCGTCAGCCGGATTCGCCGAGTCCGAGCCGCTGGCGGCGGTAGGCGCCCGAGGTCACGGCCTCGCACCAATCGGCGTTCTCGAGGTACCAGGCGACAGTTCGTTCGAGGCCGCGCTCGAGGTCGTGGGCGGCTTTCCAGCCGAGTTCGCGTTCGATCTTGCCCGAGTCGATCGCGTAGCGCCGGTCATGGCCGGGACGATCCGGGACGAAGCGCTTGAGTTCGGTGTAGGTGACGGTGCTCCTCGAGTTCGGCGCACAGGATGTCGACGATCTCGAGGTTGGTTCGCTCGCTCGAGCCGCCGAGGTTGTAGCTCTCGCCGACACGACCGTGCTCGAGGACCTGCAGGATCCCGCGGCAGTGGTCCTCGACGTAGATCCAGTCGCGCACGTTCTGGCCGTCGCCGTAGATCGGGAGATCACGGCCCTCGAGCGCATTGAGAATCATCAGGGGAATCAGTTTCTCTGGAAACTGGTAGGGGCCGTAGTTGTTCGAGCAGTTGGTGATCAGCGTGGGCAGACCGAAGGTGTGGTGATACGCGCGGACCAGATGGTCGGCGCCGGCCTTCGTCGCCGAGTAGGGGCTGTTGGGGGCGTAGGGGGTGGTCTCGCTGAAGCTCCCGCTTGGCCCGAGGGAGCCGAAGACCTCGTCGGTGGACACGTGGAGGAAACGGAAATCCGATGCCCGGGAGCCCAGGCGTCGCAGTTGGTCCCGCGCGGCCTCGAGCAGCGTAAAGGTGCCCACCACGTTCGTCTGGAGGAATGTTCCCGGCGCGTCGATCGAGCGGTCGACGTGGCTCTCGGCGGCGAAGTTGAGCACCGCGCTGGGGCCGTAGTCGCGGAAAATCTGGTCGACCGCGGTCGCATCGGCGATGTCCGCCTGTACGAAGTGGAAGCGCGGATCGTTCGCCAGGCTGCCGAGGTTCTGCAGGTTCCCGGCGTAGGTCAGCGAATCGACCACCACGACGCGCACGTCGGTCTCCGCCAGCGCCAGCTGCACGAAGTTCGAGCCAATGAAGCCCGCGCCCCCAGTCACGATCCACGTCACCACGCCGGCAGTCTACCGCTCCCGAGCGCACGCCAGCACGCCCTCCCGTCCCCCCGCCCCGGCGTGCGCCAGCACGCCCGGCGCGCCCCGCGCCGCCCAAATCTCATGCGGAGGGGATCAGAACGTCGCCAGTGTGGTGGATTTGTGCGCCGCGGAGTGAAGGGCGACAAAGCCGTACTCGTGTACGGCGCAGGAGCCCGCAGCGAGCAGCGCGCAAAGACTCCGCGCTGCCGGCGTTCTGATGGCGTCCCCAACGGGATTCGAACCCGTGTTAACGGCTTGAAAGGCCGACGTCCTGGACCAGGCTAGACGATGGGGACGCGAGGAGGCGGGAGTATGACCTACGCCGCCCCAAAGCTCCAGAGGCCACGGCTTGAAACTGCGGCCTGGGAGAAGCCGGTACCCCAACGAGCCGCCTCAATCGGGCTTGCGCGTCCGTGGCTTCTTGATCTGGAGGTGGAGTTCGCGGAGGCGTCCCTCGTCGAGTTCGGCCGGAGCCCCGAGCATCAGGTCTTCGGCCCGCTGGGAGAGGGGGAAGGCGATCACCTCGCGGATATTGGGCTCGTCGGCGATCAGCATCACGATGCGGTCGACGCCGGGAGCGATGCCGCCGTGGGGCGGGGTGCCGAGCCGGAAGGCTTCGAGCATGCCACCGAATTCGGACTCGAAACGCTCGCCGTCGTAGCCGGCGAGCGCGAAGGCCCGGGCCATGATCTCGGGGCGGTGGTTTCGAATCGCGCCGCTCGAGAGTTCGACGCCGTTGCACACGAGGTCGTATTGGTGGGCGAGGATCTCGAAGGGCGGCTGGTTGTCGAGGCTGTCGAGGCCACCCTGGGGCATCGAGAAGGGATTGTGGCTGAACTCGATGCTGCCGTCGTCGGCGCGGTCGAACATCGGGTAGTCGACGATCCAGCAGAATTCGAAGCGGTGGGCATCGATCAGTTCGAGGCCTTCGCCGAGACGGGTTCGCAACCAGGCGGCGAGGCGGCAGGCCTCGGTCTCTTCCGCGCAGACGAAGAAGAGGGCGTCGCCCACGCCGATGCCGGCAAGCTTGCGCAAGTCGGCGATCGCTTCGGCGGAGAGGTGCTTTGCCACCGGGCCCTTCGGTTGTTCCTCGGCGAAGGAGAGGTAGGCAAGCCCCTGTGAGCCCTCGTCCTGGGCTTCCTTTACGAGCGTGTCGAAGAAGCGCCGGGCTTTTGAGGCGGCGCCGGGAGCGGGGACCGCGCGCACCACCGCGCCGTCGGCGATGGCTTTCTTGAAGACCGTGAAATCGGCGCCAGCGAAGATCGCGCTGGCGTCGCTGATCTCGATCGGGTTGCGCAGGTCGGGTTTGTCGTTGCCGTAGCGCAGCATCGATTCGGCGTAGGGGATTTGGCGGAAGGGATAGGGGCTCACCGGCTTCTCGGAGAAATCGCCGAAGATGCGTTCGATCACCGGCCCGACGGCGTCGAAGACGTCCTGCTGCTCGACGAAGGCCATCTCGATGTCGAGTTGGTAGAACTCGCCCGGTGAGCGGTCGGCGCGGCTCTCCTCGTCCCTGAAACACGGAGCGATCTGGAAGTAGCGATCGAATCCCCCGGCCATCAGGAGTTGTTTGAAGACCTGGGGCGCCTGGGGCAGGGCGTAGAAGCGGCCGGGATAGAGGCGGCTGGGCACCACGTAATCGCGCGCGCCTTCGGGCGAGGTCCGCGTCAGGATCGGCGTGTGGATCTCGAGGAAGCCCTGCTCGGTCATGAGTTCGCGCATGCGCGCGACGACCTTCGAGCGCAGGACCACGTTGGCGTGGAGTTTTTCGCGACGCAGGTCGAGGTAGCGGTAGCGCAGGCGCGTCTCCTCGGGGTAGTCGGGTTCCCCGGCGACCGGCAGGGGCAGGGGCCCGGCGACGGCCTGCACCTCGATGCTGCGGGCCTGGATCTCGACTTCGCCGGTCGGCAGCTTCCCGTTCACCGTTTCGGGGCTGCGGTGGACGACTTCGCCGTGGACCGTGAGCACGGATTCGGAGGAGGGTTTTTGGAAGTTCGCGAAGTCCCCCTGTCCCGGGGTCAGCACGCACTGGGTGATGCCATGGTGGTCGCGCAGGTCGATGAAGAGGAGCCCGCCGTGGTCACGGCTGACGTGGACCCAGCCGGAGATGTGGACCTCAGTCCCCACGTCGCTGGCGCGCAGCTCTCCGCAGTGATGGCTTCGGTAGCGATTCATGATCTCGTTCCTGCTGGGCTCGGGGCCGCGGTTCTGAAGCCGTGCGTTCGAAGCCTCGACGCCGAGGCGGCCAGCGCGAGCGGCGCATGGTAGGAGAAGCGGGCCGCGCAAACTAGCGTGATGGTGTCGGCTAGGACTCCGGCTCCTGGCCGAAGAGGATGCGGCGAGCCTTGTCGTCGAAACCGGCGAAGGTCTTCTTGCGGAGGTCGCTGCCCACGTCGTAGCCCCGGCGCAGCGCGGGCCTTTGCTTCAGCGCGTCGTACCAGCGCCGCACGTGGGGAAAGTCCGCGAGGTCGATGCCTTGTTTCTTGTAGGTGAGGATCCACGGCCAGCAGGCCATGTCGGCAATCGAGTACTCGCCGCAGATGTGCTCGCGGTCGGCGAGGCGGCGGTCGAGGACGCCGTAGAGGCGCAGCGCCTCGTCGCCGTAGCGCTTGCGCGGGTAGGCGAGGCGCTCGGGGGCGTAGAGTTCGAAGTGGCCGTGCTGGCCGAGCATCGGCCCGAGGCCGCCCATCTGCCACATCAGCCACTCGAGCACTTCGGTGCGGCCGCGCAGTTCCGTCGGCAGGAAGCGGCCGGTCTTCTCCGCGAGGTAGACGAGGATCGCGCCCGACTCGAAGACCGGAATCGGGGCGCCGCCGCCCGCAGGATCGCGATCGACGATCGCCGGCATGCGATTGTTCGGACTGATGGCGAGGAACGCGGGCTCGAATTGCTCGCCGCGACCGATGTGCACCGACACGACGCGGTAGGGGAGTTCCATCTCCTCGAGTGCGATGGAGATCTTCCAGCCATTCGGTGTGGGCCAGTAGTGGAGATCGATCAACGCGGGGGCCTCCGACGCATCCCTTTGGCAGGCTAGCGAAGTCCTGGCCGACGACGGCCCGAGCCCAGCGAAGCCGCTACCCTCGCTGCTGGAAACCGCGTCCCGGAGCCCTTCTCCCGCATGCCTGACTCCAGCGACTCCCGGCGACCCCCGATCTTTCGCAGCTTTGCGCTGTTCGCGCTGATCGCGGCGGGGCCGTTCCTCGTTTTCGTCTCCGAAAACCTTCACGAGGGTCTGGCTGCCGCAGACCTGATTCCCTACTGGCTGGGAGTCGCGTTGGCGGCCTGGCTCTTCTACCTGCTGCTGGTGGGGCTCTTCTGGGGACGGACGGCGCGCTGTGCGGGGATCACGGCGGTGCTCCTCGTCGGAGTCCTCGCCTACAACGACGTCCGCATCTTCTTCGCCGAACGCGGCTTCGACATTGCGGATCAGCGCCTGGGCTGGCTGGCGTTGCTGCTGGTCGCCACCTCTTTCTCGATGCGTTGGGGGGATCGGCGCGCCTTCCGACAGTTTCTCTGGATCTTTGCGCTGCTGCAATTGCTGCCGCCGGCGTGGCAGGTCGCCCGCTATTGGGGTGCGTTGCCCGTGCAGGGGCCCGCGCTGGCACTCGAGGAGGCGTATCCGCTCGCCGGCAACTCCATCTGGTCCGGTGTCGCGCTGCGCGATCCCAACATTTACTGGATCGTGGCGGACAGCTATTCGAATGGGGCCGAACTCGACCGGCACTTCGGCTTCGACAACCACGCGTTCATCGAGGCACTCGAGCAGCGGGGCTTCTACGTCGCGCGCGAGGCCCATTCGAACTTCAGCAACACGCGACTTTCCGTGCCGACGATGATGAACATGGAGTACCCCTTCGTCTCCGGCGAGACCTACGCGGTGCCGATCGGAAACGGCTGGGCACCGAAGCCCGGGCGCACCAACCGCGGCACCGTGGCGACGGTGGTGGGAGACAACCGCAGCGTCGGTTTCCTGCGCCAGCTGGGCTACCGCTACATCCATTTCGAGGGCCGGACCTTCAACCTGCTGCGCTGCCGTGGCTACGAGGACCTGTGCATTCACAGCGATGGCCGCGGCTTCTCCGAACTCGAAGTGAGCCTGATGCAGCGGGTTCCCATCGATCTCTACCTCGAGTGGGTTCTGGACCGCCCGGAGGGTTCGATGCCGAAACGCGATCACCACGCCTCGGGGACCGGGATCCCGGAGCTCGGCGAAGCCATCGCGAGCCTGCCGCTCCCCGAGCCGTTCTTCCTCTACGCGCACCTCTCGGTTCCGCACCCGCCCTTTCTGGTGGACGAAGATTGCAAGCCCGGTGCGCTGCGCGCGTCGATGGCTTCCTATGTGCGACAGCTGCGCTGCGTAAATCGCCAGTTACTGGAACTGGTCGACCAGATTCGCCGGGATGATCCGGCTGCGATCATTCTCCTGGGAGGGGATCACGGGCCGCGTATGACGATCCGGCCGGGGACGCCGCTCTACCTCTGGGATTCGGCTCAGGTCCGCGAGAGCCTCGGCATCCTGAATGCGCTGCTGCTGCCGGCGGAGTGTCGCCGCGGTCTGTATCCGGGGCTGACGCCGGTGAACGACATGCGAATCGTCTTTGCGTGCCTGGGGGGACACGATCCGGTGCTGATCGAACCCAAGCACTTCGTGGTGCGCGGGGGGCCGCCCGACGGCGGGAAGATCCGCTGGGTGACTCTCGATTGAGCAATCTTTCGTCGCGGGCGAACGTTCCGAACGAAGGTCTTCGCTGGGCGGCGGTCTTGGCGGTGGCGATGGTTGCGGCGGTCGCCCTGGCGCTGCACGTCGAGCCGCTCAACGGCCCGTGGTATTGGCAGTGGCCCTGGCGCCGCATCGACGCCCTGCGGATCGTGCCGGCGATGGCCCTTGCCGCGCTTCCTTTCTTTGCGGCGCAGTGGCTGCGCGCACGCGGGACGCTGGGGGATGGCGGCGCGCTCGCGCTCGTGGCGCTCTCGACCTTCCTGCTCGAAGGCGTGGCAATCGCCATCCAGGGTCCCGGTTTCGAGTTGGGCCGCATCGTTTTCGCGGTCCAGCATCCCGTGATCACCAGTTATTTCACCGATGCGATGGCCCTGGACGGGGTCGCGGCGAGCCTGGCCCGCTACCCGGAGTTGATGGGCGAACTGCACCTGCATTCGATCAACAAGCCGCCGGGGCCGGTGCTCTATTACAAGGGCTGGCTGGCGCTGCTGACACCTTTCCGCGCGGCGCTGCTCGGTGGCCTCGCAATCGGGGTGCTCGCCGCGGCCGCGGTGCCCGCGACCTTCGCCCTGGCGCGCCGCCTGGGTGCCGGGCGCGCGGCGGCCTTCGCGGCCGCGAGTTATCTCGCGTTGTGCCCGGGGCTGGTGCTCTTCTTTCCGGAATTCGACCAGGCCTACCCGCTTCTCACCTGCGGGTTGGTGGGGAGTCTGAGTCTCGCTCTCGACACGGGCCGAGCGCGCTGGGCGCTCGCCCTGGGCGGGTTGCTCTTCGTGGCGGCCTTCTTTTCCTTTGGCCTCGGTGTGCTCGGGGTCTTCATGGCGGGGCAGGTGGGGGTTTGGCTCTGGCGCAACAAAGGCCGCGACCGCGTGCGGGTCGCGCGCCCACTGCTGCTCGCGGGCTTGTGTTTGGCGACCCTCTACGGCGCGCTCTATCTCGCCACAGGCTATGACCCGATGGCGACCTTCGACGCAGCGGTCGCCAACCAGGCGCGTCACTCGCTCACGCTGGGGCGCCCGTGGCCGGCAACGGTGGTCTTTGACCTCTGGGATTTCGCTCTTGGGACCGGTTGGATGTCCTTTTTGCTGGTGGGCTTCTGGCTGGCGCGACGGCGCGGCGCGCGGCCGCGGCTCGAAACCGACCCGATGGTGTGGCTCGTGGTGGCGCAGGTGGCGGTGGTGGCCGTCGGGGGCCTGATTCCCGTGGAGACCGCGCGCGTCTGGCTCTTCCTGGTACCGCTATGGGTGCTGCCGGTGGGGCTCGAACTGGCCCGCTTCCGTCCCGCTGCGCGCCTTTCGGTCTTCGTTGCGCTCTGGGTCCTTTTGGTCCTCGTCGGGCAGAACCTGATGTTCCTCGGAGCCTGAGGGGTGGGCGGCGCGGGGGGCGCTGTAGCCGAGGCTTTCGAGTAGGGCCTGCTCGTGAGGGGCGAGTTCGCGTGCGGGCGCCGCGGCGCGAGCGCTCGCCAGGTGCGCCCGAAGTTCCCGGCCGAGGTCCGCCGCAAGCGCCGAGCCTTCCACGGGGAGCGCCGCGCGTTCCTCCGGGTCCTGCTCCAGGTCGTAGAGTTCGACCTCGAAACTGTCTAGATCGAGATGCAACGCGAAGCGTCCGCGTCTGACGCTGGCGAGGCGGTTTGCCGGCTGCAGGCCGTGGTCCCCCGCAACGAAGAGAGGGCGTTCGCCGAGAGGCTCGTGATCTTCGCCGGAGAGAAGCGGGCTGAGATCGCGCCCGTCGGACCCGGGGAGGGCGGGCAGCCCGAGCAGTGCCAGTGCCGTGGGCGCGACGTCCACCAGGGAAACCGGCTCGCGGATGCGAAGGCCGGCTGGAATCGAAGCGTGGCGCATCACCAGCGGCACGCGCACGGCCTCCGGGCGGTGGTTGCGCCCGTGGAGCACGTCGCCGTGATCGAAGAATTCTTCACCGTGGTCCGAGGTGATCACGACCAGTGTGTTGCCCGGTGGGTCGCCTTCGCGCAGGGCTGCGAGGAGTCGACCGAGTTCGGTGTCGATCGAGCGCAGGCTCTCGTCGTAGAGGTCGCGAAGGTGCGCCGCATCGCCCGCATCGAGGCTCTCCTCCCCGGAGCGGACCGCGAGCAATTGGCCCGTCACGCCGTCCATGGGTCCGGCGTAGTCCTGGCTGAAGGTGCCCCGGTCCATCGCCGGTGCGAGGTAGTCGGCGTGGGCGTCAAAAGTGTGGAGGAATACGAAGAGCGGTCGCTTTCGCGGCTCGGCCAACCAGAGGAGCACGCGATCGACGCCGCGCGCGGTGGCGCCGAACTGGCGGGTCGACTCGGTTTCCACGTGGGTGCGATCAAAGCCCCGGAGCAGCCCGCTTTTCTCGTTGAAGAAGTGCGAGTTGACCGACGCCCGGGTGTCGAAGCCGGCCTCGCGCAGGCTGTCGGCGAGGGTCGGAAGGTTTTCGGGCAGTCGCGCCCCGGGCGTGTCGACTCGATGGTGGACCGGGTAGAGGCCCGTCAGGAGCGAAGCGTGGGCCGGCAGTGTCCACGGGGCGGTGGTCCAGGCCGCGTCGAAGACGGCCGACTCGGCAGCGAAGGCGTCGAGGTGCTTCGAGGTCTCGCGCGGGTTCCCGTAGAGTCCCAGCCGATCGGCGCGCAGGGTGTCGACAGAGACCAGCAGAAAGAGCGGCGCCGACGGGCGTGTCGCCGCGGTCGGACCGGGGCTGTCGCAGCCCGCGAGGAGCGCGGCCGCAAGGTACGCGCTGGCCGCGAGAAGCGAGCGCAGTCGCTGGCTCCGGGTGCCTTCCACTAGACGATTCGAGAGTCCTGTTTGCCCCAATAGCGGTCCTTCAGCAGTCGTTTGTAGAGTTTTCCGGTGGGGTGTCGGGGCAACTCGTCGGCGAAGTCCACCGAGCGCGGGCACTTGTAGTGCGCGAGTTGATCGCGGCAATAGGCCAGCAGTTCGGCTTCGAGTTCGGCGCTGGGGGAGGCGTCCGGTGCGGGCTGCACCACGGCTTTCACCTCCTCGCCGAAGTCTTCGTTGGGCACGCCGATCACCGCCACGTCCAGCACAGCCGGGTGGTTGATCAGCACGTTCTCGGCCTCCTGGGGGTAGATGTTGACGCCGCCCGAGATGATCATGTGGGCCTTGCGGTCGGTGAGGTAGAGGTATCCCTCTTCGTCCTGGTACCCAATATCTCCGAGGGTGCTCCAGCCCTTCGCGTGCCGGGACTCGGCCGTCTTCTCGGGGTCGTTGTGGTACTCGAAGTCGCCGCCGCCCCCGAAGTAGATGACCCCGGCTTCACCCGTGGGCAGTTCCCGGCCGGCGTCGTCGAGGATGTGAAGCGTCGCGTTGAGCGGTTGTCCGACCGAACCCTTGTGCGCGAGCCACTGCTCGGAGTCGATGGCGGTGAAGCCGTTTCCCTCGGTGCCCGCGTAGTACTCGTGGAGCACCGGTCCCCACCAGTCGATCATCTTCTCCTTCACCGGGATCGGGCAGGGGGCGGCGGCGTGGATCGCGCACTCGAGACTCGAAACGTCGGGGCGCAGCCGGTCGGCTTCGGGCAATTTCAGCATGCGCACGAACATCGTCGGCACGAACTGACCGTGGGTCACGGCGTAGGACTCGATGTGCTGGAGAGCGGCGAGCGCGTCGAAGCTCTCCATGATGATGCTGGTGCCGCCCATGCGCAGCAGCGACATATTGAAGCGCAGGGGGGCGGCGTGGTAGAGCGGCGCGGGAGAGAGGTAGACGCTTTCGGGGCCGAGCCCGTAGAGGCCGCCGGCCAGGGCGTGGATGCTGTCTGGGGTGCCGAAGGGTTTTTCTACGAAGGGCCGCACGACGCCCTTGGGCCGCCCGGTGGTCCCCGAGGAGTAGAGCATGTCCGAGCCCTCGGTCTGGTCGGGGATCGGGTGGTCCGGCTGGTTTTCGCAGGCCTCCTCCCAAGATGCGTAGCCC
>CAJXIC010000036.1 GCA_913054385.1 uncultured Pseudomonadota bacterium | reverse complement strand
CGCCTCGAATTTCTCGTTCCTGGCCAGCGGGGAAATCGTCTACCCGGATCCGAGTTTTCCACTCGTCTGGGATGCGAGCCTCCAACTCGAACTTTCGGGTCCGAGCGGGGTGGTGGCGACGCTCGAAGCGGTCGTCGATTCCGCGTGTACTCCCGATACGGAAATGCTGTGCACGGTCACTCCGACCCCGATCACGATGAGCGGCGTGCTTCCGCCCGGAGCCTACAATCTGACGATCGAATTGGTGACCAGCGCCGGAGGCAGTTGGCTTCCCAGCCCTGGGGCGATGAGCGGCCTCGCGAGCGGGTCCTACGACGTTTCGCTGCAATTGACTCCAACGCCCAGCGTGCCCGCGCTCTCCGTCCCGGCACTGTGGCTGCTGGCGCTGGGCCTGGCGGGCCTGGGTCTGCTGGGACTGGGATCGCGACGACTCCTCCGCTGAATCCCCCCGCCGTGATTCGGCTCCCGGTGACGATCACCATCCCGCGTGACGGCTGATATCTCCCGTCCTCGCATTGGCAGGCGCACGCTACACGGGCGAAGCTTCGAGGCCACCGGGAGAGAGCCGATGACCACGCGATCCAATCGACGAATCTGCGCAGGGGCGCTCGCACTGGCTCTCGCACTCGTCGCGTTTTCGGCGCAGGCAGGCAGCCGCCGCTACGACTGGCTCGCCGGAACGACCTGGTACGTCCCCAGCAGCGGGATCACTGCGCTCTACTGGTCGAGCGAGATCGAAGAGGCGGTGCCCGCCATCGACCAGACCGTCTACATCATCGACCAGTACGCGGATGGCTATTTCTCCGGACGCGCAACCACTCTCCTGAATGGGTCGACTCGGGCGTGCCGCTGGCTGATCGGATCCGTGACGCCGCGCGGGGAAGTACTCCTCAGCTTCATTCCGCTGACCGGCGACGATGCGGCGACCACGCTCGGCTTCGGGAAGATGCGGCGACGCGGCGGCCGCTGGTCGATGATCAACCAGACCGTCGCAGCGCTCGCGGCGGGCAACTCGCTCACTGGGCGAAGATGAAAACGATTCTCCCCACAGACGCCGACTACCTGCGTCTGCCCGGAACCGACGAGTCGCTCCCGGACTTCATCGCGGCCTGCTGGCCGGACTGACAGGACCTTGCACGAAAATCCGGGTACAGAATGGAACTGAAGGTCACGCGCTTCGCCGTGGCGGATGGGATCGCCACCCTTACCCTGCACCGCCCCGAGCGGCTGAACTCGTGGACCGGGCGCATGCACACCGAGTATCGGCACCTGTTGTTGCGGGTCGAAGACGACCCCGCGATCCGCGCGGTGGTGGTGACGGGCGCGGGACGCGGCTTCTGCGCGGGTGCCGACACCCGGGCCCTCGAAAGCCACGTGGAGCGCGGCGGCTACGACCCCGGCACCCCCGAAAATCTCGCGCGCCCGGGCTACGGCGTGCGGCCCGAGTTCGACGCCGACTTTGCCTTCCAGTTCGGCATGCGCAAACCCGTGATCGCGGCGATCAACGGCCCCGCCGCCGGGGTGGGCTTGGTCATCGCCTGCTACGCCGATCTGCGTTTCGCGGTGCCCGGGGCGAAGCTCACCACCGCCCACGGTCGCCTCAACCTGCCCGCGGAGTACGGACTTTCGTGGTTGCTGCCCCGGCTGATCGGCCTCACCCGCGCCAACGATCTGCTGCTTTCGAGCCGCGTCTTCCTGACCGACGAGGCGATGGAGCTCGGGCTGCTGAACGGGCTGTTTCCAAAGGACGAGTTGCTACCGCGAACCTACACCTGGGTGCGCGAACTCATCGCACGCGTCTCCCCGGAATCGGTCGCCGCGACCAAGCGCCAGATCTACACCGACCTGCACCGCGATGTCGGCAGCTCGGTCGCCGAGGCCGGCACCCTGCTCGCGGCCATGATGAAGCAGCCCGACTACGCCGAAGCTGTCGCGGCCTGGAAGGAAAAGCGCCCGCCCCGCTGGCGGGGGGAGTGAGCGCGGCCGCGCCGGGAGCGAAAGTTTCGCCGCACCAGCGCACCTTCCCGGGCGACGCGGCGCACGAGGCTTTTTTCGAATGCGAAGATCTTCTCCATCCCGATCGCAGCGACGAATCGCTGGGCCGTCACGCCACTTCCGAGGGAATGCCGAAGCGCTCCTGGTAGTCGACGAAGCGACGGCGCTCCTCGGCGAGATCCAACCCGAGATCGCTAAAGCGATAGTCGTGCTTCCCCGATCGATCGCGGGGTTTCGCGGCGAGGGTGTCGCCCATGGCCGCTTCGACTTCCCGGGTGAAGGCGAGACCGAGCCCCGGGTAGAGGCCGGCGATGGTGCCGAGGGGGTCGCGCATCAAGTCCGCGAAGCGAATGTCCTGGAAGGCGTCGGTGGGGGCGTCGGCGGTGTCGCGAAAATCCAGCGCGGCGAAGAGCCGGGCCGCCAGACCCTCCCCCGCGAAACTCGCCTTGATGAGTTCCGGGTCGGCGCTTTCCGACCGCATCCACCACAGGGCTCGCAGCAGGTTGACGCTCGAACCCATGATCTGAACCGGGTCGCGGTGGGTCTGGATGACACGAGCATCGGGATACCGCGAAAAAAGATCTGGCAGCGCCATCATGTGCGAGGGCGCTTTCAGCAGCCAACGCTCAGTGGGCTTCTGCCACTGCAGCAATTGCAGGATCTCGCGGTGGATCGTGTAGGCAGGCGCGAGGTCGGCGGTGGCCAACCAGGCGGCATAGCTCGGAACGCAGTTGCGTCCGAGGAACTCTTCGCTGCGAAACGAATGGGCGGTGAGCCAGATGCATTCGCAGGGGATCCGCGCCCCCATTTCGTGCATCGTCGCGTAGGCGGGGACCAGTTCTTTCCAGAATGTGAAGACATTCTCCGCCCGCTGGATAGCGGCCTGCTCCCAGTCTTCGGCGGCGTCGGCAGGCCGACACGGCGAGTGGGCCTCCCAACTGAGCGGGGCGCGCAACCGGGGATCCTGTGCGAGAAGTTCGTGCAGAATCGAAGTGCCCGAGCGCGGCAACCCCACGATGAAGATCGGACTCGTAATTTCTTCGGCGGCGATCGCCGGGGTCTTCGCGCGGGCCGCCACCAGCCGCAGTCTATTTTCGAGCAGGTTGAGCAGGTCGCCCCGAACCAAGAGGCTGCCCATCAGGCTCGGGTCGGATTCGTCGGCGAGTGATCGTGTCAGGACAGAAAGGGGTTCGCGGAAATCTTCGCGCCCGAAATCGTGCAAGCCCGTAGCCGACGCCGCCGCTTCGAGCAGCGAATCGACGTCCATCGAGACCAGCTGGCCGCTGCTCGAAGCCAGGTCGCGGCCCACGGCGTTGAGGCGGAGCAGCCACGCTGGCCGCTCGAAGGCCGCCAAAAGATCCGCGATCGGATCCGCCTTCGACCTCATGGCATGTAGGCCCCGCCGCCCACGCTGATGATCTGTCCGGTGATATAGCCAGCGCGATCCGAGGCCAGGAAACACGCCAGGTGCCCGATGTCCTCGGGGCGGCCGATGCGCCGTATGCGCTGGCTTTCCACGTTGAAGAGCTTTCCGGTGCGGGCAGCGGCCGCCATCTCGTCTGGTTTCCCGAAGAGTTCGTAGCCATAGCGGTTCCAGAAACTGCCTTCCCCGGTATGCGAGGGATCCCATGGCACGATCCATCCCGGCGCGATGCAATTGATGCGCACACCCTGGGGTCCGTACTCGTAAGCGAGGGCGCGGGAGAGGGCCGTCACGTATCCCTTGGCTCCGCCGTAGCTGGCGACCTGGTTGGCGGCTTCGCCCTGGAGCCCGGAATTGGAAGTGATCTGGATGATCGACCCGCCGCCGCGCTCGACCATCCCGGGCAATACGGCACGGGTGCAGTGGATCACGCCCCAGACGTTCAGGTCGATCTCCGCCTGGATGTCGTCGAGGGCCGCCTCGACAAACCCAGAAGGTCCGGGCGTACCGCCCGCATTATTGACGAGGATGTCCACGGCTCCGAAGCGAGCGGTGGCTTCGTTCACAAGGGAGGCGACCGCCTCTCGGTCGGTGACGTCTGTCGGCATCAGCAGGGCCTCACCCGGGCCGGCGCTGGCCGCTTCGACGACCTCGGCTCCCTTGCTCTCATCGCGGGTAGCAACGATGACGCGGCAGCCTTCCTGGGCGAGACAGCACACCAGGCCGCGACCGATCCCCCCACTTCCGCCCGTCACGATGGCGGTTTTCCCCTCGAGCGAAAGGTTCATGCGCGATCCTCGTAGCCGGGCCCTTCCAGGCACGCAGCAGTGGCCCTCGGCCAGCGACTCGCACGGATTGTCCAGAAGTTCGAAAGGAAACGCCACGGCGGGCGATCGAGCACGAGTCGCCGTACTGGCGCCCATTCGCGATGCTTCGCTCCATACTTCTGATGAGGACACCCAATGGCCAGCGACCGCACGAGCGAACTTCGACTCGAACAGGTGTGGGGGACTTTCTGCGACGAGCTCAAGGCGGCGGGCGACCTGGTGTTGCGCGAGACGACTCCTCCGGGTGAGGTGACCCGCGCCTCGGGTCTGCGGCTGTTGGCGCGCAATATCTCCCTGGCCCTTCAGTTCGAGTTGGAGAACAAGGATCCTCGACACCCCGAGCTGCTGCACTATTTCGACCCGCTCCGAAAACAGGGCGGCGACAACGCCGACGCCCTCTACGTGGGCGCGCCGGTGGACGGCCGCAACAGCTACCGGATCGCGGGCCACCGGGGCAGCGCCCGTTATTTCGCGGTGACCGTACTGGAGGACGGCGAGACGCCGTGGGGTGGCCGCGTGGTCGGGACCCTCTTCGGCCCGGACCTGGAAGTCGATGCCGACGGCCACTTCGAGCTTTTCTTGAGCCCCGAAGAGCAACCTGGGAATTGGATCCGAACGACGCCGGAAACCTACCGCGTAACCTTTCGACAGTTTTTCGCCGACTGGGAAACGGAGACGCCGATGGAAGCCGGGATCGAATGCCTGACGAGCGGGCCCGAGCCGCCGCCCGTCTTTTCACTCGCGCTGTTGAGCGAAGGCCTGACGGAGACCGCCCGCTGGCTTCGCGAGTCGACCCGCTATTGGGCCGACACACTCGACCGCTGGCAAGCGCGACCGAACGAGTTCATCGCCTTTGGCGAAATCGAATCCTCCCCGATCGACGCAACGCCCGGGGGCACACCCCTCATCAGCTATTGGAAGCTGCGCCCCGACGAGGCGCTGGTGATTCGGGTAAGGCCCCCGCAATGCGACTTCTGGAACTGCGAGTTCGGCAGCTATTGGTGGGAAACCATGGACTACCGCTGGCGCCTATCGAGCACCAACTGCCACCACGCCGCGCTCGAACCCGACGGCATGCTGACGGTGGTGATCAGTCACGACGATCCGGGGGTGGCAAACTGGCTCGATCCCAGCGGGCACGAGGAGGGGTACATCACCTTCCGCTGGATGGGGGCCGACGACAGCCCCCGGCCGCAATGCACCCAGTTGCCGCGTTCCCAACTCTTCGAGCACCTTTCTCCGAATGTTCCCAGGGTGACGCCACAGGAGCGCGCGAACCAGATCGCAGCCCGCCGGGCCGGGGTTCGCAGGCGGTTCCGGGGCTAGCCAGGGGGGGCGTCTTCGATCAGCGGTGTGAGTTCGTCAAAGAGTTCGCCCGTCATCAGCCGCACGCAGCGCTCGCTGGCGTAGACGCGCTCGCCCCCCAGGCGCTCGCCATCGCCGAACAGGATCCCCACTACCCGGTGGGTCTCACGCAGACCGTCGACTGCGGTGGTGATGTCGTATTCCTGCACGACGGCAACTTCGCTCGCCCACTCGCCCCGCAGCGCGTAGTGCTCGATGCGCTCCATGAAGCCCACGAAGAACTGCTCGTAATAGCGGCGCGTCCTCTCGCCCCCTCGGAACCCGAGGCCCAGGGGGTAGAACTCGTAGACGGGCTCTTGCACCAGCGTTTCGAGCAGCGGATCGAGTTGCTTCGAAGCTTCGAGCTGGGCATGAAGGTGCCCCAACTCGAGCATGCGCCGCGTCCTTTCCTCCGAACCTTCTGAATTGGCCACGGCCCGATCCTATCGCTCGGCACCCGAGGTGCCCAGCCCGCTTCGCCGAGTCTGCACTCCGCCCGATCGGTCGTCGAAGGCCGCGTGACAACGCGCCGCGACGAGTGCATCGTCTAGAAGTGAATCACGCGGACCCCGCGGCCGACAAGAGGATCCCCCGATGACGATCTCCTGGACCTCACTGCGCCCGGTCGGCCTCGATTTCATCGAGACCGCCGAGCAGGTCTATCGCGTCGAGAAGACGCTGCGAGCGAACCGCGCCCTCGTGTGGCGCGCCTTCGCCGATCCCGCCAGCTGGCAGCACTGGTTTCCCGGGGTCCAAGAGGCCTCCTACGGCGACTCGGTGGAACCCTTTGGCGCAGGCACCTTCCGCGAGTCGCTGGTCGCCGGCGAGCGCTACCACGAAACCATGGTCTGCTGGGAAGAGGAAGTGCGCTGGGGCTACTGCATCGACCGCGCGACCCTCCCGCTGGCGAAGGCCCAGCTCGAGATCAACGAGTTCGAGGACTGCGACGGCGGCACCCGAGTGCGCTGGATCCTCGCCACCGACCCGCTGCAGGGTCTCGGATACATGGCGGAGGGCACGCCCTTCGGCACATTCCTCGACGAGCTCTTCGGCGAGGCGATGCAGGCCCTCGATGTCTTCATCGCCGCCGGCGGCCCCGCTTGACGCATACGGGGACCCGGGCGTAAGGTGGTCGCTCGCCAGGAGGACACCATGTCTGCATCGCTCGTTCCCGATCTCCCCGCCGTCGTCACCCCCGGTCGCCTGTTCATCGATGGCCGCTTCGTCGAGTCGCTTTCGGGGAAGAGCTTCGACAGCATCAACCCCGCCACCGAAGAAGTGCTCACCAGCGTTTCCGAGGGCGACCGTGCCGACATCGACGCGGCCGTCGCCGCAGCGCGCGCCGCCTTCGAAACCGGCCCCTGGCCCCGCATGCGGCCCCGCGATCGGGGACGCCTGCTGCTCAAGTTGGCCGACCTGATCTCTGCCAACGCCGAAGAGCTGGCGCGCCTCGAGACCCTCGACAACGGCAAGCCGATTGCGGAGACGTTGAACGTCGACATCCCCCAGGCGGCCGAGGTCTTCGCCTACTACGCCGGCTGGGCCGACAAGATCCACGGCGAAACGATCCCGGCCACCAACGATCACTTCACCTACACGCTGCGCGAGCCCCACGGCGTCTGCGGACAGATCATCCCGTGGAACTTTCCGCTGCTGATGGCCGCCTGGAAGCTCGCGCCGGCGCTGGCCTGCGGCAACACCGTGGTGTTGAAGCCCGCCGAGCAGACTCCGCTGACGGCGCTGCGCCTGGCCGAATTGGTGGCCGAAGCGGGCTTTCCACCCGGCGTCGTCAACGTGGTGCCGGGCTACGGCCCGACGGCGGGCGCCGCCCTCGCCGCCCATCCGGGGGTCGACAAGATCGCCTTCACGGGCTCGACCGAAGTGGGTCGACTGATCCAGAAGGCCGCCGCCGGGAACCTGAAGAGCGTGTCGCTCGAATTGGGCGGCAAGTCTCCCAACATCGTCTTCGCCGACGCCGACATCGACGCGGCGGTGCAAGGGGCGATCCGCGGCATTTTCTTCAACCAGGGCGAGGTCTGCTGCGCGGGCTCGCGGCTGTTCGTCGAAGAATCGGCGCACGACCATTTCGTCGAAGCACTCGCGGGCTTTGCGGGTGCACTCAAGCAGGGCGACCCGCTCGACGCCAGCACCCAGGTGGGCGCCCAGGTGAGCGACGAGCAGTTCGAAAAGATCCTCGGCTACATCGAGAGCGGCGTGCAGGCCGGCGCCACGCTGCTGACGGGGGGCGCTCGTCAGGGCGAGAAGGGCTACTTCATACAGCCGACGGTTTTCACCGGCGTCGACAAGAACGCGGCCATCGCCCGCGAAGAGATCTTTGGGCCTGTCGTGTCGACCTTTACCTTCAAGGGCATCGACGAGGCGATCGCCGAGGGCAACGATTCGAACTACGGGCTGGCGGCCGCGGTCTGGACCCGCGACATCAAGAAGGCACACCGGGTGGCCCAGGCGCTGCGCGCCGGGACGGTCTGGGTCAACACCTACAACGCCTTCGACACCGCGGTCCCCTTCGGCGGCTACAAGGAGAGCGGCACCGGCCGCGAACTCGGCGTGCAGGCCCTCGATCTCTACACCCAGACGAAAAGCGTCTGGATCGCACTCGACTGACCCTGCCTCGGCAGCGGCTCCCATGTCAAACCGGCGCATCGAGCTGTTGCAGAATATGCCGATCTTCGGCGGCCTCGCGGTCAGCACGCTCGAGCTGATCCTGGAGCTCTCGCTGCCGGCGGTCGTCGCGCAAGGTGACTTCTTCTTTCGCCAGGGAGATTCCGGCACCTCGACCTTCGTACTCGAGAGCGGCCGAGTCGCGATCCTTCGGTCGCACCAGGGTCGCGACCACCTGCTGCGCCACCTGGGCCCCGGCGACTGCTTCGGCGAGGTCGCCCTGATCGATTTCGGGCCGCGCAGCACCTCGGTTCGCGCCGAGGCCAAAGCGACCACCCTCGAGCTCCAGGCGAGCAACCTGCTGAAGATCGCGAAACACGATCTAGAGCAATACGCCATCATCTACATGAACATGGCGCGCGAACTCGCACGCCGACTCCGCGCGGCGGACGACCGGCTCTTCGAGGCAAAGCTCGAGCGCGGCGGTGCCGGCGACACCCGCCAGGGCTGAAGCCGCTCTCCGTTCTGCGATGCTCTCCCTCGATCCCTGAATCCGGACGGCGATGGCGGAGCACTTCGCGCCTCCGCGCCAGCCGAGCCCGTCTATTCCCCAACTGGCGGATCGCGCCTCCAACGGTGGCCGAGAATCTCTCCGAGGTTCCACAGCAGGTACACCGGGAGGCTTACGAGTTCGTAGTGGACGTGATCTCCCCGGGGCGTTTTTAGATCCAGGGTCGCCAGGCCAGGAAGCGACCGATCGGCGCGGACCGCTAATGGGAAATTCCGGTCGAACATGAATTGGTGAAGGCTCTTCATGGACCCCTCCGCCCCCGCCTTGATCTCGACCGGGACAACGCAAGATTGAAATTGGATGACGTAGTCGACCTCGCCTGGTCGGCCACCACCCCGCTGCCAATAAAACAGCTCCGCATCCCTGTGCGGGTCGGTGAGGAGTCGGAGCTGCTGGCCGGCCAACTGTTCCGAAAGGCGCGCGCGGAGATCCGCGACCAGTGATCCCCATTTCGGGAACACGCTGCTGGCGGGAGTGCCGACGAGAGGATGAAGAAGCCCCACATCCGCAAGCACCGCCTTGCGAAACGAGTCTTTCACTTCCGCTCCCCGCGGACCCCGTCACTTCGGGCGCGCTCCGCTTCTGAGGTCGAGGTCGGTGATCGGGCCCCGGCGCACGCAGGGGCGAAGCCGCACTGCTGGCGGCCGGCCACACCAAGGTGTTCCACCTCGAAGGCGGCCTCGCAGCCTGGCAGGCCGCCGGACTACCGGTCACGCGCCCGCGCTAAACGACTCTGCGTTCATCGCCTACGCTACATCCACTCTCGCCCTTCCATCCAGAGACCCATGAAGAGACCCCCATGAGCCAGCACGATCTCGTGATCCGCAACGGAACCATCGTCGACGGCAGCGGCAATGCACCCACTGTCGGCGACGCGCGGCCGCGGAAACGGAAACGGAAACGGAGAGGCAAGCGGCGTCTACATTCCGTCGCCATCGTTCTCGCTGCGTTGCTGCTCGCAGTGGCCTGCGCAGAAGATCCAGAGGCCGCCCAGGCCTCCGAGATCAGCCCAGCCGCGCTGCACGCGGCGCGCGAGGCCGGGCCGGCACCGCTCGTTCTTGACGTGCGCTCGCCCGGCGAATACGCCTCGGGTCACATCAAGGGTGCGCTCAACATTCCCTACGACCAGGTGGCACAACGCATCACCGAGGTGGTATCACCCAATGGTGTCGTGGTCTATTGCATGATCGGGCCGCGAGCGCGCCGGGGCGAAGCCGCGCTGCTGGCGGCCGGCCACACCAAGGTGTTCCACCTCGAAGGCGGCCTCGCAGCCTGGCAGGCCGCCGGACTACCGGTCACGCGCCCGCGCTAAACGACTCTGCGTTCATCGCCTACGCTACATCCACTCTCGCCCTTCCATCCAGAGACCCATGAAGAGACCCCCATGAGCCAGCACGATCTCGTGATCCGCAACGGAACCATCGTCGACGGCAGCGGCGACGCGCCCACTGTCGGCGACGTCGCCATCGACGGCGGTAAGATCTCCCAGGTCGGCGAGCGCGCCGCCAGCGGACACCGCGAGATCGACGCCGAGGGCCTGCTGGTGACACCGGGCTTCGTCGACATCCATTCGCATTACGATGCCCAGGCCACCTGGGATCCCACGCTCTCACCCGCCTGCCTGCACGGAGTGACCACCACCGTGGTGGGCAACTGCGGAGTCGGCTTCGCGCCGGTTCGCGAATCGGATCGACAGGCGCTGATCGACTTGATGGAAGGCGTTGAGGACATCCCCGGGGCCGCCATGCACGAGGGCATCGAATGGGAATGGGAGACCTTCCCGCAGTTCATGGACGCCCTCGACCGCCGCTCCTACGCCCTCGATTTCGGGGTGCAGGTGCCGCACTGCGCGGTGAGGGTCTACGCCATGGGCGAGCGCGGCATGCGAAACGAGCCCGCCACCAAAACCGACATCGAAATCATGGCAGCGATCGTTCGCGAAGGCATCGAGGCCGGAGCGCTCGGGTTCTCCACTTCGCGCACCGAACTCCACCGCACGCTAGAGGGCGAAGCCGTCCCCGGAACCTTCGCCGAGCAGGACGAACTCTTCGCGATTGCCAACGTTCTCGGCGAACTCGGAACGGGTGTCTTCCAGATGGCGATCACCCACCGGGAGGTGCCCGGCGAACTTCGTTGGGTGAAAGAACTCGCGCGCAGCAGCGGGCGCACGGTGACCTTCAACCTCCAGCAGATCGATGAGAACCCGGCGC
>CAJXIC010000035.1 GCA_913054385.1 uncultured Pseudomonadota bacterium | reverse complement strand
CGGGTTGGGATGTGATCGAGGCCGACGTAATCCCCATCGATTTCGAAGGTCTTCCGGGAGGCACGGGCGAGGCGAAGCGCTTCGTGATCGCAAAGGGAAACGCGCGGCAGCTCGTCTATTTCTGGTACCAATCGCGCGGCCGAGCCATCGCCCGCAACCATGACGTCATCCTCTATCGATTCCTGGATCGCGCAATGCGACGGCGAACCGACGGATCGCTGGTTCGACTCACGGTGCCGATCTGGCAGGAAGATGAAGCCGGCGCCGAAGCCGAGCTCGACCGCTTCGCCAGCGAATTCGTTCCCAAGCTCGATGGTTACATCCCCAATTGAGACCGCCCCCTACAGGACTCCCGATGGCACCCCCGAGTGAAATCCGCAACGGACTCAGCTTCGACATCGAGGAGTGGTTCCATATTTTGAACCTGCCGACGAGTCCGGCCCCGGACTCGTGGTCGTCGCTCCGCGTGACCGTGGTGCGGAACACCGACCGCCTTCTCGAGATTCTCGAGGCGAATTCGGTGCACGCGACCTTCTTCGTGCTCGGCTGGATCGCGCGGCAACACCCGCTCCTGGTGCGACGCATCGCCGATGCCGGGCATGAGATCGCGTGCCACGGAGACATGCACGAACTCTGCTACGAGCAGGGACCCCTGCGCTTCGAAGAAGACCTTCGGCGCGCCCGTGGCAGCCTCGGCGATCTGGTGGGAGCACCGATCGAAGGGTACCGCGCACCCGGGTTCTCGATCCTCGCCGAGACCCCGTGGGCCTTCGAGGCGATCGCGCGCCAGGGTTTCGTCTACGACTCCTCGATCTTTCCAGCGCAGCGGCAGCACGGGGGTGACACCGGAGCCCCCGTCCACCCACACGCGATCTCGCTCTCCGATGGCAGCCAGTTGGCCGAGTTTCCGATGACGGTCGCGGGCTGGGGGCCGCTTCGCTTCGCGGTGGCCGGCGGTGGGTACCTGCGGCTCTTCCCCTACCCCGTGGTGCGCTGGGGGATCCGCCGCATGAACCGAGCGGGGCACCCGGGCTGCGTCTACCTGCACCCCCGCGAAGTCGATCCCGGCCACCCGAGAGTCGAGATGCCCCTCGGCCGGCGCTTTCGGTCCTACGTGAACCTGGCTTCCACGGTGCCGAAGCTGACCCGCCTGCTTCGCGAATTTCGCTTCGCACCCCTTCGCGACGTGCTCCGCGAGCGCGGGTTGATCGATGCCGCGCCCCGGAAGTAGCCGATCTTCGGCGGCGCGGGGCGCATCCACGACGGACGCCTATACTCAGCCGCCGATGAGCGGAAGCGACGCGCGCGACGAGCCGACGGCCGCTGAGGAGCACGGGGCGAAGCCCCCCTCCAGCGTCTTCATGCGCTCGCTGAAGATCGCGGGCCTGCTCTTTGCCATCGCCGTCGGCGGCATCGCCCTCACCGCCTGGATCTCCGGTGGCCAGGAAGATCTTCCCTTCGAGTACGAAGGATTCGATTGATCCGTGGCCGGAAAGCGCCGTTCGTCGCTGATTTCGAATGGGATCCTCCTCGGAGCGAGCATCGTCGTCACGGCGCTTCTCTTCGGAACCCTCGAGGGAGTGCTGCGCCTCGCCGGCCTCGGTGAGCCGGACGCGTCGCGCACCTCGAGGCTCAAGTACCAGCAGATCTACTTCCCGACGCTCATCCCCGACGCGCGACCCGACGGAACAGAGGTGCTTCGGACCGACGACAAACGTCTCCCCTTCCAGGAGATCCTGCGGGAGAAACCCGCAAATGGATACCGCGTCTTTACCTTTGGCGGCTCCGCGACCGCAGGCCTTGGTTACGCACCCACGGTCTCCTTCGCCCACCACCTGCGCCAGATGCTCGAAGCGGCGCTCCCCGAGAGCCACGTCGAGGTCGTAAACCTCGGCATCGTCGCCCTCGCCTCGAAGCAGGTCGCCCTTCTGGTGGACGAAGCGGCCACGCATTTCGATGCCGATGCCCTGGTGGTCTACTCGGGTAACAACGAGTTCCTCGAGGTCCACGCCCAGAAATACGCCGACGCGCATGCCACGCCGATCAGTCGCGCACGCGAACTCCTCGCGGAGACGCACCTCTACCGCTTCGTCAATCAAGCGATTCGCGGCGGACCCGACACGCCCTCGCTGGCCGAGCAGGATTTTTCGCAGGAGGATCTGCGCCTCACCCAGGCCGCCATCATCGAAGACGTCAAGATGGAACCGGCCGAGATCGACGCGGTCGTCGATCGCTATGCCGCGAACATCGCCGCCATGCAGACGTCGGCCGAAGCGAACGACGTCCCGCTTCTGCTCATGACGGTCGCCTCCAACTGGGAATGGCGCGGCCGCTCGGATCTCCCGGAAAGCTGGATCGACGACCTCCTCGGCTCCGTAGCCCCGGCCACACCCGAACGCCTGCTCGAAGCCCGCCGTCGCGTTTCCGAAGAACTCGAAAAGGCACCGGCAAACGAGCGCTACGAGTGGCTCTACAAGCGTGCCGAACTCTCCGCCCAACTCAGTGACTGGGGTGCGGCCCGCGCCGACTACCGCGCCCACATGAACGAAGACCCGCACCTGCGCAGGGCCCTCGATCGCATGGGCGATCGTGTGGTGGCGGTCGCGAAGGCCGGAGCGGCGCGCGCCATCGACATCACTGCAGAATTCTCGCAGACCGCCCCGAACGGCATCGTCGGTTTCGAAGAGTTCTACGATTACGTGCACTTTACACCCCGGGGCGCCACCCGGGCCGGTGTGCTCGTCTTCGAGGCCCTCCGCGATGCCGGCTGGCTCCCCGAGGAGACTGACTTTGCCCCCCAGGCCTACCTTCAGGGCGAAGCGGCGCGGATCGCCGCCAGCGGCGCCGACGCCTTCGGCCTCGACGCCTGGCTGGGAATTGGCTTCGATTCGGCGAACCTCTCCGATCGCGATCTCTGGAAGTACGACCGGATGGTGAAGGACCTCGATCAACGACTCGAGGCCAATCCCCAGGACCTCGACGCCCTCGTGTATCGCGGAAATGCGCACTACTTCGAAGTGGACGGACACGAAAGAGCCGCGGCGCTCTACGAGAGGGCGCGCGACCTCGCGCCCGAGAACGCCGACATTGCCGAAAACCTCGATCGCGTCCGCTCCGAGGCGCGTCCGTGAGAGCCGGGTCGGCCCGGCGCAGCGCTCGCATCGCAGCGGCTCTGCTCCCGCCGCTGCTCCTCTCAGTCTTCTTTCTTTCGGCCGCCGAAGCCTGGCTCCGCTGGAACCGCTTTGGGGGCGACGCGCTCACCCAGCCCTTCGACTACATGGCGCCCGCCTGGCGCGACGTCGATTGCTTTCGCCCGGGCCCGTCCGGCGAATTGATGACGCCCGACTGCCGCATGCGGTACAAGGGCGCCTTTATCGCGACGAACGGCCGCGGCCTGCACGACCGCGAATTTGACACGACGGCACCCCACTACCGAATCGTCGTACTGGGCGACTCGGTTTCGATGGCCGCGGGCGTGGAGCGAGACGAGACCTACCACGCGGTTCTCGAGAAGCGCGTGAACACCGACCTCGGCGCCCCGGGTTTCGTCGAGTTCGAAAATTTCGGTCGCGGGGGGCGAACCACGGCCCAACAGATCTCCGATCTCGAAGCTGCGCTGCGAATGGGGCCGGTCGACGCCGCCCTCATCGCACTCACCCCGGGAAGCCTCTGGGGCAATCTCCGCGACGCCAGCGCCTGCCAGGACGCAGCCGGGCAGCCAGCAATCGGCGACGCCGACCTTCGTTTCCACGAACGAGCCGTGCGCGGTCTCAATCCGATCTCGAACGCGCTCCACTGGCTGGAAGCGAAGACCGGCCTATGGGCCTTCCGCGTCCCCCAGGACGCCGCGCGCCGAATCGCGCTCTCGCTTCGCACCGACGAGAAGTCCCGCGAGCGCAGCCTCGCCATCGAAGCCCGCGCAACCGCCCTCTTCCGGGCCTGCGCAGCCCGCCTCCACGAGATCGCCGAGCGCGAGGGAATCGACCTCGCCTGGGTCGTACTCTGGTACCAGCCGAGTCGGCACGGCGAAATTCTCGAAACCGAGCTACGCGAACTCGGCGAAGTGGTCCTGCCCACCCCGCACCTTCTGGGTGCCTTTCCCAACCGCGAAGCCATGGTCATCTACCCCGGCGAAGTTCACCCGAATGCGGCCGTCCACCGGGCCTTCGCGGAGAAGCTCCGTTCGTCGCTCGGTGACCTCGGCTGGTTTGAAAGGGCGGCCGACGCCCAGCAGCGCGCAGCGATGAGCCGGCCGTAGCAACGAGCCGCCGCAAGCGAAATCAGCGCCGCAGCGGTGGCCCCAGCGGTAGGCCGGCGGCGGGGTCGGCCCCGAAGGTCGGTCCGGAAGTCCCCCGGCCAGGCGCGGCCGGATCACGAGAGAGTTCCGCCAATCGCGCTCGGAGCAGGTGCTGCAGAACCGTCGACAGGGCGAGAAGCACCCACAGCGATTTGAAGCGCAGGGATGACAGGAAGAGATTGTCGACCAGCCCGGCGGCCAGGCCGATCTGCAGGAAGGTCGCAGCCAGGTAGATTTTCGAGATCAATGGATCGGCTGGAAATCGTTTCGCGGTCTTCCAGGTCCGTGAATAGTCCGACCACGCCAGTCCCAGGAAAATGAGGTAGGGAATCAGGCCGAGCAGGCCCATCTCCGCTGCGACGTGGAGATACGAGTTGTGGATCGCAACGCGTGAACGAACGAAGACCGTTTCGGTGCCCGCGAGAACATCTGCCTGTCCCGTCTGGCGAAGCTCCCGGATCCGATCAACGCCCCAGCGCCCGAAATAGAGGTATCCCACGCCGAAGATCGGGTTATTCACGAAGGCACGAGCGGCGTACTCGTTGACCACCATCCGAGTTCGGACCGAGGCATCGGCATCTGCACTGCCGACCTTCGCAAGCGTCTCCATGCGCTCACTCCACTGCGGGGTCGCAAAGAACATCACGAAGCCGCCGAGTACACCGGCAGCAACGAGCGCGGGGAGGAACCGGTAGGCACGGAAACGGATCATCCACAAGGCAATGACCAGCCCGGCCACAAGCGCACCCGAGCGCGAGAGACTCGCCATGATCCCCATCAATGCGAGGAGAAAAAAGCCCGCGAGCAGGGCCCGAATCCACTTGGAGTGCGTCCGGGTGAAGTACATCAATGCGACCGCGATCCCCACGGCCGCCTCGTAGGAAAAATGGTTGGGATCACCCCCGAGGCCCCCGGTTCGATCTTCTGCGCCCCCCTGGTAGCCGAGCAGAACCGAGAGCGAGCCGATGGAAACGCCGACCAGGAAACCGACGAGGAGCGAATCGACCGACCGGAAATCGATCGTCACGTAGACCAACAGGAAGTAGAAAAGGATCACCGAACCCAGCGCGATCAGCGAGACGATCACTTGTTCAAGGCCCGTCCCCTTGAACCAGGTCAGGATCACCGAGAGCAGGAAGGCTGTGCCCAGGGCCACGACCCACGGCGCCTTGCGGTCGCGCGGGTAACCGCGACGCGTAGCCAGCCAGAAGAACGCAGCCCAGCCGAGCAGCACGGCCGTGGCGACCTTGTTGAGGCTGAAGACCAGAAAGCCGAGGTCGAACGCGACGACTTCGGTCAGAGCGAGGGAAACTCCGACGAAGGCGAGAATCCAACGCGTCGCGGTGTAGATCATCGACGAGGGCTTCGGGCCGGGGGCTCGACTGCTTTATGCGTCGGGCTGGAGGCCACACTCCCGGATTTTCTGGAGGAGTGTTTTGTAGCTCACGTTGAGGAATTTGGCCGCCTGCTTCCGATTCCAGCCGGTACGCCGAAGCACTCGGTCGATCGCGTCGCGCTCGGCTTCGAGCGACACCTTGCGCGCGACCTCACGGAGCGAGATCTCGCCCGCGCTCTCTTCGACCGATTTGATCACCTGCATCAGGCGGTAGGACCCGCTCGAAGTGCCCGTGAGAACACCGAGATCGGCGAAGACGAGGTTTTCGCTCTGGAGAATCACCAGGCGCTTCACCAGGTTCTCGAGTTCCCGAACGTTTCCGGGGAAGCCGTGGCCCTCGAAGGCGGAACTCAATTCCGGGGAGATCGGTTTCCAGGCCTTTCCGTATTTCGTGCTGTAGCGCTGCAGGAAGGTTTCGACGAGCGGGAGGATTTCGTCGCGGCGTTCGCGCAGCGGCGGAATATCGATGGCAATAACGTTGAGCCGGAAGTAGAGGTCCTCGCGAAACTCCCCCGCCGCCACCATCTCCTTGAGTGCCCGGTTCGTGGCGCAGACCACCCGAACGTCGACCCGCACTTCGCGATTTCCGCCAAGCCTGGTGAATTCGCCGTCCTGGAGCACCTGCAACAGCTTTGCCTGGAGCTTCGGGGACATCTCGCCGATTTCGTCGAGAAAGATCGTCCCCTTGTCGGCCCGTTCGAAGCGCCCGAGCTTTCGCGCGTTCGCACCCGTGAAGGCACCGGTCTCATACCCGAAAAGTTCGCTCTCGAGGAGGTCGCTCGGTAGCGCCGCGCAATTCACCTTGACGAAGGGCTTCGCTGTCCGGCGGGACCGGTCGTGCACCCGGCGCGCCACAATCTCCTTGCCCACGCCGCTCTCGCCCTGGATCAGCACCGTCACGTCGGTGTCGGAGACCTGGTCGATCATTGCGCGGATGCGCTGCATCGCCGCACCTCGCCAGACGATAGGGCCGTCGGTCGCCTCTGCCGGCGGCGCATTCGGGCGATCGCCGCGCCGGCGTTCGAACAGCCGCGCAAGGATCCCGGCCAGTGCGCCTTCGTCGAAGGGCTTGGTCAGGTAATCGGATGCACCGAGCCGCATCACCTCGACGATAGTGCCAGCATCGGCTTCAACGGACATCACCACCACGGGCACGTCGGCATGCAGCCGGCGCAGCGCTGCCAGTGTCTTGCGCCCCTCGGAGGAGAGGCCCAGGAGCACCAAATCGGGGTTCGCTCCGGCGTCAAGCAGGTGAAGGGCACAGCGGCCGCTCTCCGCCGTATCCACCGACCAGCCGTCCTTCTCGAGCAACTCGGCGAGATAGGAACGCACCCCCTGGCTGTCGTCGACGACGAGCACCCGCGCGTCGCGGGTGGCACCCTCTTCCCCGCGCGTCGCGGATTCGCAGGGCATCCTCACCCCCCACTCCCGTTGTTCGCGCAATTCGTCTCGAGCGGAAGGCTCATCACGAAGACGCTTCCGGTAGCGACGGTCCCGGCACTTCGACCTGTGTGGCCGATCACTCTCAGATCCCCTCCATGCGCGCGCGCGATGCGTCGACTGATATGAAGACCGAGGCCGGAACCGGGCTCGGAGTTCCCGAAAATCAGCCGAACACCCGATTCGAACACGCGTTCGCGATCGATTTCTGCGATTCCGGGGCCTTTGTCCAACAGCGAGATTTCGACGAACCGCTTGCCGCCTCGCTCGAGCGTGCAACTCGAGATCTCGACGAACCCGGGATTACCCGCGTATTTCGCCGCATTCTCGAGCAGGTTCACGAAGACCTGCTCGATTCGAGACGAATCGAATCGAAAACGATCCGTGCGCGGGTCGAGGCAGCGCAGGACCTCCACGCCGCAGCGCGTGAGCAGCGGATCGACCCGCAGAAGGGCCGACGTGAGGGTGTCTTCGAGAGACGCCACTTCGAAACGAACGCTCTCGCACGGAGAAGCGCCGGTCTGCGCTTCCTCCGACAGGCGCTCGAGGATCGCACCGATCTTGCGGCAGCTGCGCGAACTCTCATCGAGAAAGCGACGCTGCTCGGCACCGAGTTCGACTTCGTCGCTCGAGAGCAGCAGCTGGTTGTAGCCGGCGATCAAGGTGAGCGGACTTCGCAGCTCGTGGGCCACGAATCCCAGGAGTTCTTCGTGGCGGTTCGCCTGGTACTTGAGGCGGCGCTTCAATTCGTCGAGTTCCGATTCGAGCGGCCGAGGCTTCGAGGCGTCCGCATCGGATACCACCCAGAGTTCGCTGCGGCCTTCGTCCGCGAATTCGACCCGCTGCAGCCGCACCGCATGATCCCGGCCATTCGAAGTGCGCAGGGCGCAGTCGAGCTCATGCCAGCTCTCGGACCGAGGCAGACCCGAGCCGGTGTCGCGAAACAGCTCGGCAAAGTGCAAGCCCACCAGGGCCTTTGCAGAAGTGTGGCCGCTGCTCTTGGCAAGCCGCGAATTGGCCCACGCCACGCAGCCATTCCGACACAGCGCGACGCCCTCGTGCACCGTCTCGGCGAGTGCCACGAAATCCCCTTGGGGAATCTCGCCTATGGACCGAATTGCGATTGACAGCTCGAACCCCCTTCGAACCCCTTCTTTCTGGCTCTGCGAACTGGACTCGGGAAGCGAATCCACTCCTCAGGGCGGACCCTCCGAATCCCAGCCCGGAGAACGGCTCCCGGGCGGGCGTGGTAAGCTCCTTCAACTGGCGAGAGGCGCCTGGCGGCGCTCTCGGAGTCTCTATCGTCGCGACTCGCGTTTCCCTTTAACGCCCCTCTACGCTGGAGCAGATGGGTCTTGGCGCCCTCGGGCAAAAAAGACGCACGCGAGCAGATCGCGCGGCTGTGCCGGGAGCTCGACCGCCACGGTCGGCTCTACTACCTCGAAGATCGCCCTGTGATCAGCGACGCAGACTACGACGGCCTGCTGCGCCAGTTGGGCGAGCTCGAAACCCGGTTTCCCGAGTTCGCCCGCTCCGACTCTCCCACGCAGCGGGTGGGCGCCCCCCCCGCGGCCGGTTTCGAGAGCCGCGCACACCTCGCCCCGATGCTCTCGCTCGACAACGCGCTCGGCGAGGCCGAGTTGCAGGCCTTCGACCAGCGCGTCCGGCGAGAACTCGGACGCGAGGACGAGCCGATCGAGTACGCCTGCGAGCCGAAGCTCGACGGTGCGGGGATTGAACTAATCTACCGCGACGGACAACTCGAGGCCGGGCTCACACGAGGTGACGGGTCCAGGGGCGAGGACGTGACCGCGAACCTGCGCCTTGTGCTCTCGATTCCGCTGGCCATCGAATTCGAAAGCGTCCCCCCGACGCTTTCGGTCCGCGGGGAGATCGTGTTGCCCAAGGCGCCCCTCCGGCGCCTGAACGCCGCGCGCATCGAATCCGGCGAGGAACCCTTCGCCAACCCACGCAACGCCGCGGCGGGCGCGCTGCGCCAGCTCCACCAGGTCGACCGCAGACGCCTGCGCTCGCTCGAGTTTCGCGCCTACGCCGTCGCCGACCCCGCTGCCCTCGGCGTCGCGAGCCAGATGGAGATCCTCGGTCGCCTCGCCGACTTCGGATTCGCGGTCTCGCCCGAATCCGCTGCAAAAAAAGGCATCGACGCAGTGGCGCGCTACCACGAAGAACTCCTCCGCGGCCGCAACGACCTGCCGGTCGAATGCGACGGCAGCGTGGTCAAGTTGAACCGACTCGACCAGCAAGACGAGGTGGGCAACCTCGCTCGCTCGCCGCGATGGGCCATCGCGATGAAATTCCCACCCGAACAAGCGCGGACCCGGGTCGAGGCCATCGAAGTACAGGTCGGCCGAACGGGAGCCCTTACCCCCGTGGCCAAGCTGACCCCCGTTAGCGTCGGCGGCGTCACCGTTTCCAACGCTTCGCTGCACAACCAGGACGAGATCGACCGCAAGGACGTTCGGATCGGAGACACCATCGTGGTTCAGCGCGCGGGCGACGTCATCCCGCAGATCGTGGGCGTGATCCCGGAGGAGCGCCCCGCGAAGACCCGCCGCTTCCGGCTCCCGAAGCGCTGCCCGGTGTGCAAGGCACAGACCGTGCGCCTCGAAGGCGAGGTGGTCACGCGCTGCCCAAATCTCGACTGCCCCGCCCAGCTAAAGACCAACCTGCGCCACCTCGCGAGCCGAGGCGCATTCGACATCGAGGGCCTCGGCGAGAAACTGATCGATCAACTGGTCGAGCGTGGAACCGTGTCGAGACTCTCCGATGTCTTTGCACTCGACGCAGTGGCCCTCGGCGAACTCGACCGCATGGGCGAGAAATCGGCCGAGAATCTCGTCGCAAGCCTGGCAGCCGCCCGCGACACCACGCTGGCGCGCTTCCTGATCGGGCTCGGGATTCGCCACGTCGGAACCAACGTGGCGGGGTTGCTGGCCCAGCGCTTTGGGGATCTCGACCGGCTGGCCAGCGCCAGTGTCGACACCCTTGCGGCCATCGCCGGTGTGGGGCCGGTGATCGCTGAAAGCGTCTCACGCTTCTTTGGCGACCCTCGCAACCGCGCCGAGACCGAGCGCTTCCGGGAGCTTGGCGTGCGCTGGGAGGTTCGTGCTGAGGCCGCCCCCATCGAAGACGGCCCCCTCTCGGGAAAGAGTTTCGTCCTCACGGGGACCCTCCTGAATCTGAAGCGCAGCGAAGCGCGCGAACGGATCGAAGCCGCCGGAGGACGCGTTTCGGGAAGCGTTTCGAAGAAGACCGACTACCTCGTGGCCGGGGCGGACCCCGGGTCCAAACTCCGGAAGGCGGGCGAACTCGAGGTCGCCGTTCTCGACGAGGCCGGCCTACTGGAGATCCTCAAGTGAGCCGCCAAGGGCTCGCCGGGCGCGCGATCCGCTACAGCGGCCTTCCCTGGCTGATCCGCCGGGTCTGGGCGAGGCGCCGGGCCTCGATCGTGCTCTACCACGACCCGGATCCGGAGACCTTCGAGGCGCACCTTCGCTTCCTCGCGCGGCACTACAACTTCGTGAGCCTCGATGCGGTGGTGGACGCACTTTACGCGGAAGACTGGTCGAGCCTCCCCGATCGCCCGCTGGTCGTCACCCTCGACGACGGGCACGCGCGCAACCGAAGGCTTGTCGCGATTGCCGAGGCCTACGGACTGCGACCGACAATCCTTCGCGGTTCGCTCCGCGACCGCGCCCAGGCTGCGCGCATCCAACTGCGCCTGGTCCGCAAGGCTCTCGAAGCCAGCAGTCGACCCGCGAAGTGGGCCTCGGAGAACTCAGACACTTCGGCCTGGGCGGCTCCGAGATGCTCTCCGATCGCGCACCCAGTCCTGGCTCCGTCCCGCTTTCCCGCTTCCTGGCAGCGGAGAACGCGATATGGCCGCTCTCGCGCCATGACCGCGCCTTCTTCCACGAGCGCCAGCACGCCGGCTGGGTCCCCCACGCCATCGATGACG
>CAJXIC010000034.1 GCA_913054385.1 uncultured Pseudomonadota bacterium | reverse complement strand
AGGGACGTTGTTGGTTTGTTGCCTTCGTGCCGCCACGAAGGCGACAAAGCAACAACGTCCCTGCCTGCCTGGCTGCGGCTGGGGTCAGCGGATCGCCCCCGCCCGTTTGAGTTCGGCGATGCGCTCCCAGTCGAGACCGAGTTCGAGCAGGATTTCCTCGGTGTGTTGGGCGTGTTCGGGCCCCTTCGTGGGCTCGGGAACATCGCCGTCAAAAACCACCGGCGAGTTCACGATGCGGAAACTCTCGCCGCCCCCCGCGTCGACGTCGGCGATCTGGCCATTGGCGAGCAACTGCGGGTCGGTCGCCAGGTGGTCGAGGGTCTGGAACGGTCCCCATTGCCCCTTCATCGTGGCCAGTCGCTCGCGCCACTCTTCGAGGGTGCCCTCGGCAATCGCCTCGCGCAGCGCCGCCGACGCGGCCTCTCCGTTTTCACCGAAGGCCTCGGCGCTGGCGAAGCGCGGGTCTTCCGCGAGTTCCGGACGACCGAGATGCGTGATCGTGTCGGCCCAGTAGGGAAAGCCTTGGAGCATCGTCAGCATCAGCCAGAAGCGGTCCTTGGTCTGAAAGAGCCCCACCAGCGGATTCAAGAAGGAAGCGCCTGTCGGCATTCCGCTGCCACCTCCCGCCAGCATCGATCCCACCAGGCCGCAGGCCATCGACCACGCGCCGGTGCCGAGCAGCGAAATGTCCACCACCGAGGGCTCGCCCGTGCGCTCGCGCTGGAAGAGTGCAGCGGCGATCGCACCGGCGATGGTCATGCCGCCAATCGAGTCGCCGTAGGCGGGGCCCGGCTGCATCGCCGGCGGATCGCCCGGCTGCTTCTGGCCCATGCCGCTGCCGCCCCGTGCCCAGTAGGCAGTCGAGTCGTAGCCGCCCTTCTCGCGCTCGGGTCCCTTCTCGCCCAGCGCCGAACCGCGCGCGTAGATGATCTTCGGGTTGACCGCGCGCACGTCTTCGACGTCGATCTTCATCTTCTTGCGCGCGCCCGGCAGGAAGTTGGTGAGGAAGACATCCGAGCCGCGGATCAGTTCGTCGAGCAGTGCCCGCCCTGCGTCGTTTTGCAGGTCGAGGCCGATGCTGCGCTTGCTGCGGTTGGCGTGCTCCATCAAGAAGTTGATCTTCGCGCGGTTGTCGCGACCGCCCACCTGGAAGAGACCGCGCTGGGCATCGCCCCGTTCGGGGTGCTCGACCTTGACCACGTCGGCGCCCCAGTCGGCCAGCACCGCCCCCGCCGCTGGCACGAAGGTAAACTGCGCCACCTCGAGAACGCGGACCCCTTGCATCACGCGAATCATCATCGCCTCCTGCCTGGCGACTCCCGCAACGGGCTTCCGCGTTGCCGCCACCAGTCGCTAGCGCGGAGTCGCGAGGCGCTTCAGTGGTCTCGGCCCGCGGCTGCCGGCTCCTGCCAGAACTCGAGGCTGGCAAAGGAACGCTCGATCCACGGCGCCCAGGCCGCGGCGGTGACACGCGGCGTGCGCGCCCGGAACAGCAGTGTGCGAGCGTCACCGGTCTCGATCACCCGAAAGCTCTCCACGACTTCGCCCGCAGCGTCCTCCACCACGATCTCGAGCCCACGTCTTCCAAGAAACTCGCGGTAGCTTCGGCTGCGAAGCCAGCGCCCGGCGAGCAGCGGCTGCAGGATGCGCGCGTGAAAGTCCTCGAGGCTCGGGCTTGGCCAGACCGCGATCTCGATCGATGCGTCGAAAGCCCAGGTCGGCCCGTTGGCAGCGAAGACCCCGTGATCGGTCTCGCTGCGGCGGAAGCCAGCGGGGGGCTGCCAGGAGAACCCGAGGCGCGGGTCGACGTGGGGCGCCGCCGCCAGTTCCGGGGGACCGCTCGGCGGTTCGCCGGGAGCGCGCTCCGGGCTCGCACCCGGCGCCAGCCGTGCGTAGCGCGCACCGTTCGGCAGGCGATACAGCGCCAAAAAAGAACGCACGTCGCGATCCGAGAGCGCCTTCGCGAGCTTGCGGTTCGAGATCACCGGGTACATCAGGTCTTTCGCGTGCGGGCTGTGCCCGCGCATCCCCAGGGCGTGACCCAGTTCGTGGGCGACCACCATTTCGACCTGGCCCTGCAGCAGCAGTCCATGGCGATCCGCGAGGAAGATTTCGATTTCGGGAACCGCGAAGTCGACGAAATAGCGATCCGCGTCGGGGTCCAGGGGGCCCCTGCGACAAGCCTCCCGCAGCGCCTCCGCCTGGCCCAACACCTCCTGCTCCAGCGCGTCCCCCAGCGGGCCGGGAAGCGCCGCGGGAATCGGTGCGCGCTCACCCCGCAACACGATGCGCAGGTCGGCCTGCAAAGGGTCCTGCACCACACGGAACCGCACCTCGCCCTCGAGTTCGTCCTGCCACAGGCCCAGCGCATCGTGCGCAGCCCGGCGGTAGGTTTCGGGGGCGCGCGGATCGAATTCGTTCTGAAGGGCGGCGGGGATGGCGGGCAGCGGAACGTGTACTGCCAGCGGCATGCGCGACGCTTCCCAGCGACACAGGATCAACTCATCGCCGGCGACTCTCCCACCGGGCTTTCGGTGCAACATGAACGGCAGGTAGTTCGGCTCGAGCAGGTCCGGGTGCGCTGCGCGAAAGGCCTCGTAGTCGCGGCGGTCCGGCTGGTAGTGCCGGTCCGGCCCGTCCAACCGGGACGGCTGCAAGGAGCCCCCGCTCCGGTCAACGGGCTCGGCCCAAGGCGCGCTGCCTGCAAGACACAGCCCGAGGATCGCCGCGACGCCGAGCGCGAGACGACCCCGACGCATCAGCGCCCGCGGTTGCGGCGTCGCAGGCCGCGCTCGGCTTCGCGCTGATCCTCGCGCTTGCGGATGGCCTGGCGCTTGTCGTAGCGCGCGCGCCCCCGCGCCAACGCCAGCTCGACCTTCGCCCGCCCATCCTTCCAGTAGAGCGCCAGCGGGATCAGGGTGAAGCCACGCTCGTGTACCCGCACCGTGAGGCGCTCGATCTCCCGGCGGTGGAGCAGCAGGCGCCGCTCGCGCAGCGGATCGGAGTTGGAAAGCGTGGCCGGCGCGTAGGCCGAGATGTGCAGGTGTTGGAGGAAGACCTGCCCCTTGCGGATCACGCCGTAGGCGTCGCCAAGGCTGGCCTTGCCATCGCGCAACGACTTCACCTCGGGGCCGCGCAATTCGATGCCCGCCTCGAAGGTGTCGAGGATCTCGTAGTCGCGGCGCGCACGGCGGTTGCTCGCGATGTCCCGGCGCGGGCGTTTCTCGGCCATCGCGCCGAGAGTAGCAGCCACGGCCGCCAGGCTGCGCGGCTCAGTTTCGGATGTTGTTCTCCGAATCGACGAAGACGCGCTTCGCCTTCCAGGTGCGGGCCTCGCTGTCGCTGGCCTCGACGAAGCTCGCCAGGATCACGATGTCGCCGGGCTTCACCAGGTGGGCGGCGGCCCCGTTGACGCAGATCTCCCCGGAATCGGGCTCGCCCTCGATCACGTAGGTGCGCAGGCGGTTTCCGTTGCTGCAGTTCCAGATTTCGACACGCTCGTAGGGAAGCATGTCGGCGGCGTCGAGCAGCGCGGGGTCGATGCTCACACTGCCCTCATACTCGATGTTCGCCTCGGTCACCGTCGCGCGGTGGATCTTCGATTTCAGCATCGTGCGGGTCACGGTCGTTCCTCCAGCGAGATCGCGATCGGCGCGCGGTCGCCTCCGCGGACTCGGGCTTCTCGCGGATCGAGAAGCCGGTTGTCGATCAGCCGTACACGCGCACCCCGTCCATCGGGATCCGCCGGAAAGTGAACCGCCAGCGCCAGCAGCGCCGGCGCGCAAAGGGGCCCCGCGAGAGTCGCCAGGGTCTCGGGGCAGCGGAGTTCGCAATATTCGACCTCGGCGCCCGGGGCCTTCGCCAGTTCGATCTGGGCTGCAGCGAGCAGCGCTGCCGCGTCGCGCTCACCCGCCGCCAGTGCATGCTCGGCCGCTTCGAGGGCGCGCGCGAGTACCACGGCCTGGCGCCGGGCCTCGGGCCCCAGGTGCACGTTGCGACTGGAGAGCGCCAGCCCATCGGCCTCGCGCAGCGTCGGCGAACCAATCACTTCGACGTCAAAGCCGAGGTCGCGCGCCATCCGCCGCACCGCCGCCAGTTGCTGGTAATCCTTCTCGCCAAAGACGGCGACGTGGGGCTTCGCCGCCAGGAAGAGCTTCGACACCACGGTGGTGACACCGCGAAAGTGCCCGGGGCGACTGGCCCCGCAGAGCGGCTGGGTCAGGTCCTCGACTTCGACCCAGGTCTGGAAACCTTCGGGGTAAAGCTCCTCGCGCTTCGGCAGGAAGACCAGGTCGACGCCGTCGGCTTCACAGGCTTCAAGATCGGCGTCCAATTCGGCGGGGTAGCCCTCGAAGTCCGCCGACTCGTTGAACTGCGCGGGATTCACGAAGATCGAAACCCAGACGAGGTCGGCGTGCGCCCGCGCAGTCTCGACCAGCGAGCGATGGCCGGCGTGCAGCGCCCCCATCGTGGGGACGAGCGCGATGCGCCGGCCCGCGGCGCGCTCGGCGTCGGCCCGGGCCTGCAGTTCTCGCGTTGTCGCAATGCGTTCCACGTTTACTTTCGTCCTCCCTGGGCCAGCGCCTAGCGGTAGCTGTGGGCCTCGTCGGGAAACTTTTCGTTGCGCACTTCGTCGGCGAAGGCGCGCGCGGCCTTGGCAGTGAGCGCCCCCAGTCCGGCGTACTGCTTCGCGAAGCTCGGGGTCCAGTCATTGAGGCCCAAAAGGTCGTGCAGCACCAGCACCTGCCCGTCGCAGCCAGCGCCCGCGCCGATCCCGATCGTGGGGATCGCCAGTTCGGCACTGACCTCGGCGGCGAGATCGGCGGGGATCCCCTCGAGCACGCAGGCGAAGGCACCGGCTTCCTGCACCGCACGGGCATCGTCCATGACTTGCAGGCGCCCGGCCTCGCCGCGTCCCTGCACGCGGTAGCCCCCCATTTGGTGAATGGATTGCGGCGTGAGCCCCACGTGTCCCATCACCGGAATCTGGGCGCGCACGATGTGCTCGATGACTTCGACCATGAAAGCGCCGCCCTCGAGTTTCACCGCCTGGGCGCCGCCCTCCTTCACCAGCCGGATGGCGTTGCGCGTCGCGTCTTCGGGGCTGACGTGGTACGAGCCAAAGGGCATGTCGGCCACGACCAGCGCGCGCTTCGCGCCGCGCACGACCATGCGCGTGTGATAGATCACCTCTTCGAGGGTGACGGGCAGGGTCGTGTCCTCGCCCTGCACCACGTTGCCCAGCGAATCGCCGACTAGCAGCAGGTCGATCCCGGCCGTATCGAAGATGCGCGCGAAACAGAAGTCGTAGGCGGTGAGCATCACCAGCCGTTGGTCGCGCCGCTTTGCGCGCCCGACCGAGCGTGCAGTGACACGCTGCTCGCGCGCTGCAGATGAAACCGTGACGGTCGACATGGAGTGCCCTCCCTGGCTCTCGCCGTCGGGGGGCCACCTTGAAAACCCGGAGTGGAAACAAGAAAGCGCCTGCCGGAATGAAACCGGAGGCGCAGCGGTAGAGCGGGGGCGCTCCATCCGTCCCGCCTCCGTCTCGGTCTCCCCGGTAGGGGAAGATCCAAGCGTGGCTGTGGGAATCGAAGCGGGCGTCGATCCTGCAATCCGAGCTCGGTGTGCCCGGAAAACGGAGAGTGCGTGCCTTCTCTGGCTGGCGCCGCACGAGGAAACCCCGTTGGGCGCGGTTACGTCGGCCCTGGATGAAGCTCGCGACCCCGCGATGCCTCTCGGCCAACCCCCGCAGAGTAGCGGAGCGAGGACGCTCCTGCTTTTTTGACTTTCTGACTTTTCGGTGCGTGGGGTGGGCCCCTGCTCCCCCGCAGCGCCCGAAACGTCCAAAAAAGCAGGAGCGTCCCCGCTACTCCAGGCGGGCGCGGACGGCGGGGGGCAGGTAGCGACCCTCGAGGGCCCGGGGAGCGTGGTCGCGCAGGGCCCGCGCCAGGACGTCGAGTTGTTCTTCGACCGAGTCGCTGGGGGAAAGCACCACGAAGAGCTTCCCACGCAGGCGACAGACGCCGCTCTCGGTGATCCAGTCGCCGTCCGCGGGGGCTCCCGGGCGCGCGCTCCGCACCTCGATCTCCGCGCTGGCCGCGATCTCGAGCAATGCCTCCATCACTTCCGCCGGCTGCATCCCGCCTCCCCGAATCGCAAAACGAAGCTAGCAGTCCAGCGGCACGTGCTGCGCCAGCGCCAGCCAGCGCTCGGGCAGGAGGGCCTGGGGACGCTCCTTGGAGGAAACCCCCGCCGCCGCGAACCAGGCGGCAAGCGCGTCCGCATCGGGGGCCAGCGCCGAAAGCGAGTTGCCAATCATCTTGCGACGCTGGTTGAAGGCCGCGCGCGCAATCCGCTCCACCACCGGCAGGACCTCGGGGCGGACACGCGGCGTCCGCTGCGGCGTAATCCGCAGAAAACTGGAGCGCACCTTGGCCCTGGGAAAGAATCGCTCGCCCCCGAGTTGCGTCGCGAGTTCGACATCGACACACAACTGGTGCAGGACCGAAAGCGATCCATAATCGCGGCTCCCCGGCTCCGCCAACAAACGATTTCCGACCTCGCGCTGCACCATCACCGACCAGTCCTCGAACACCGGCCCCCAGTCGAGGCAGCGACGCAAGAGCGGTGTCGCGGCCGAGTACGGAAGGTTCGCCACCAGCCGCACGCGACCTTCGATCTTCGCGGCCATCGCCCCCAGGTCCAGGTCGCGCGCGTCGGCGTGGAGCAGCTCGACATTCTCCGGCAACAGCGATTCGCTTTCGAGCGCGCGCACCAGGCCCGAGTCGATCTCGATCGTCACCACGCGTGCAGCCCGGGCCGCCAGGGCGCGGGTCAGCGTGCCCAGACCGGTCCCTACCTCGAGCACGGTATCGCCCGCCTCGACCCCGGCGAGCGCCGCCAGGCGTTCGGCGGGGGCTTCGCCGAGCAAGAAGTTCTGGCCGCGTTCGCGGTGCAGCCGAAGACCGTGGCGGTCGAGCAGTTCGCGGATGCGCGCCGCCTTCACGAGGGGAGCGGGACCCGATCGCCAGGAACACCGGGCGCGCCCCCGAGAGGCGCGCGCGAAAAGGCATTGAGATCGAGACCGTGACGCTCGCCGCGCCCAATAAGGCGCGCGGCCGTCGCCGCGATCATCGCGGCGTTGTCGGTGCAGTAGCGCAGCGGCGGGAACACGCTCTGGAAGCCGCGCGCGCGGCCCTTCGCCTCGAGTTCGGTCCGCAGGCGCGCATTCGCTGCCACGCCACCCACCACCACCAGTCGATCGAGCCCCTCGGCCCGCAGCGCGCGCGCCGACCGGGCCACCAGCGCTCCGACGGCCGCCGCCTCGAACGAAGCCGCGACATCCGCAACCTCCTGCACGGACAGCGCGCCGCGCCCCTCGACCTCGACGGCTACGGCGGTCTTCAAGCCGCTGAACGAAAAATCGAAACCCGGCTTGCGCAACATCGGCCGCGGAAAGTCGATCGCGGTGGCGTCGCCCTCGCGTGCCGCCGCGGCGATGGCCGGGCCGCCGGGGTACGCAAGCCCGAGCAACTTCGCGACCTTGTCAAAGGCCTCGCCCACCGCGTCGTCGCGCGTTTCGCCCATCAGCTTCGGCGCGCCGTCGGCTTCGATGCGGTACAACGCGGTGTGCCCGCCGGACACCACCAGGCCCAGGTACGGCGGGCGCAGACTCGGGTCTTCGAGCTCGGCAGAAACCAGGTGCCCGATCAGGTGATGCACCCCCACCACGGGCACGCCCATGCGATACGCCAGCGCCTTGCCGAAGCAAAGGCCCACCAGCAGTGAGCCGATCAGCCCCGGCCCTGCCGTCACGCCAATGCCGCCAAGCTCTCCCACGGCGACACCGGCGTCGTCAAGCGCAGCATCGACCACCTGTGAGACGTGCCGGATGTGATCCCTCGAAGCCAACTCGGGCACCACGCCACCGTAGGGGCGGTGCACTGCGTGCTGCTCGTGGATCACGCTGGAGAGGACTTCTCCGCCCTGCCACACCGCCGCCGCCATCTCGTCGCAAGAACTTTCGATTCCGAGAATGGGTCCTGCGATACGAGGCAACACGAAAAACCCGCCCTAGCCTTCGCGGCGCTCTTGCAGCTCCTGCTCGGACTTGCAGTCGATGCACAGTTGGGCCATGGGCCGCGCCTGGATCCGCTTCAGCCCGATCTCCTCGCCGCAGGACTCGCACTCGCCGAAGGTGTTGTCGTCGATCTTGTCGAGGGCCTCGTTGATCTTCGAGAGCAGGCCGCGCTCGCGCTCGCGCAAGCGCCCCTGAAAGGCGAGATTCATCTCCGACGAAGCCGTATCGATCTCGTCGGGGAAATCGTCGGGGTCGAGATAGATATCTCCCGAGAGTGTCTTCTTCGCGTTCTGCAGAATCTCCTCCCTCTGCCCAAGGAGAATTTTCTGGATCTTTGCGATCTCGCGCTTTCTCAACGAATCACCTCTTTTTTCGGAATCGAAGGCGGGTCAGCCCGCCTTGATAATTTCGATCTGTCTCTTCGCCTCGGGCGCCCGCGCGGCGTCGGGATATTCGCTGAGCACTCGCTCAAAGGCGCGTGTCGCCGCTTCGCGGAAGCCCGTGCCGAGCTTCAGTAAAGACTCCCCCTGGCGGTAGAGGGCGTCGGGCGCCCGGTTGCCCTGGGGATATTGACGCACGACGTCGTCGAAACGGAGAACTGCGGTGCGGTAGTCCCTCTTCTTGAAATAACAGTCGGCCATCCAGTAAGCAGCATCGTCGGCATAGGGCGAGGACGCGTAAGTTTGCAGGAACCCTCGAAAGCGGTCAATACATGTATCGAGGTCTTCTGCGCGCCAGGAGGCATAGGCTTCGCGGTAGCGCTGCACCTCCCTGGAAGCCTTCGCTTCCGGCACCAGAGGAGTCGCCGCATCCGCCCCCCGGCCGGCACCCGCCTCACGGGCCTTCCGCGCCTGGGCCAGCGCCTCGTCGGCCTTGCGCTCGGCCACCTCGACCCGCCCCCGCAGCCCCTTCACCTCGCTGCGAAGCGACTCGATTTCTGCGGCCAGGTCGGCGACGCCCACCCCAGTGGCCCGCCCGCCGCCGCCTCTCTGGATCTCGGCCACCTTGTACTTGAGCTTGCGGTGGTCGGCCGGCGTCACGCAGCCCGCCGCGAGCATCGAGGCCCCCAGCAGCACGGCCACCACCCCTCGCAGGGTCGGCGAAACAGTCTTCTGCACCGGCTTCATCGGGAAGGCTCCACCCTCGGAAAGGGACTCCACGCCGGCTGGGTATTTTCTCCGGCGTTCGAGGTCATGCGCACCAGCCCACGACCATCGAGATCGACTCGATAGATGTCCGCCCGGCCCCTTCGGTTCGATGAAAAGGCAAGCTTCCGCCCATCCGGGGACCACGTCGGGTTCTCGTCGTTACGAGGGTGCGCGACCAGCGGCACATTCACTTCGCCCGTGGGATCCACCATCCAGATGTCGATCTGCCCCCCTACCCGCGTCTCGTAGGCGATCCAACGCCCATCCGGCGACCACGCGGGCGAAGTATTGTAGCCGCCCTGGAACGTGATTCGATGCAGGTTGGCACCATTTGTGTCGGCCACGTAGATCTGGGGCGAACCCGAACGGTCGGAGACGAAGGCGATGCGCGTGGCGTCGGGCGACCAACTCGGGCTGACCTCGATCGAGCGGCTATTCGTAAAGCGCGCAAGGTCGCTGCCATCGGGGTCTACCAGGAAGATCTCGGCCTCGCCGTCGAGGCTCGAGACCACGGCCACACGGTCGCCCGCGGGCGAGAAGACGCCGCGGTACTTGGGACGGCCTTTGAGGACCCGGCGCAGGAAGGGACCCGGCCGCACGCCGCCGCGCGAGGTCAAGAAGAGCGCCGGCACCCCGTTCTTCTGGAAGGCGGTGTAGAGCAGCGCGCCGCCACGCGGCAGCCAAGCCGGGAAGCTCTTGAGTGAGCCACTGCGCGTCGCAGAGCGCTGGCGCTCGCCGTCGGCGTCCATCACGAAGATCTCGGGAGCGCCGCGGCGGGTCGAGACAAAGGCGATCTCGGTCGCGGAAACCCCGGGCGTCCCGGTGAGCGAGGCGACGACCCGGTCGGCGATGTGCTGGCCCAGGCGCTGCAGGTCCAGGGGGCTCCCATCGACGCTCTCCCCGAGTAGACGCAGGCAGCGGGCCGAATCCCAGACCTGAAAGGCCACCGTGACGAGCCCCCCGCGCGCGCGCACCTCGCCCTCGACCCAGGCGTCGGCCCCGCTCTGGCGCCACGCCGGGCATTCGGCCCGGGGGCCCCCGCGAATCGACTCGGTGACCCCGGGAGCCAGGAACGCCTCCCGGGCCAGCGGCAGCACCACGCTCGAAAAACCAAGACCCGCCTCGATGGCCTCGCGCAGCACCTGCACCGTTTGCGGGTCGGGCGCTGCCCGCAACGGCGTCGCGGGATCAGCGCTCGGCGTTTCGGCCGCAGCAGCCGGGCGCGGCTGCGCGAAGAGCTGCACCGCCGCCCGAAAGGCGCTCACCGCTCCCGGAGTGATCTCGAGCACGGGATTGGGCTCTTCGGCCACCGCCGAAGCCGAGACCAGGCACCCACACAGCGCCAGTCCCAGGCACGCGCTTCGCCGCCTGCGGCTCGCGTCGCTCACCACGAGGCCCTCGGGCTGAAGGCCAGCCGCCAACGGCCGGGCTCCGGGGGCTTTGGTAATGGACTCGCACTTCGGATCGCGCGCACGGCGTTGTCGTCCCAGAAGGGATCTCCCGACGCCGCGACGACCTCGGGCTCGCCCACGACCTGACCGTCGGCGGCCACGTCGATCCACATCTCGGTGCGCAGATTGCGGTCGAGAAACTCGGGCGGTGTCACCCACACCGAGCGCACATGCCGCTTCGTAGCGAGCATCCAGGCGCGGATCTCGGCATCGAGGGGCACGCCGCCGCCGGCTTCCGTTGCACGCGGCGCCGCATCGTGTTGTGAAGCCACCTGGGTCGGTGCTTCGCTTTCACCGAGTTCCGCGCGCAGCTGCGCCAGCGCATCTTCGTAGGGGATCTCCGCGGGAGCCACCGGCTTCGCCTTCTGGGGGCGGGCCCTCGGGCGCTTCGGCAAGACCACCTGTTTGGGCTTCGGAGGCGCGACTTTCGCGGGCCTCGGGGGAACCGGCTTTCGCACCACCGGTTTCTTCGTCACCGCTTCCGGCCGGGACGCCACCGGCAGCGAGGCCAACAACTCGACCTGGATCGCGGCCGGAGCCGGCCGCG
>CAJXIC010000033.1 GCA_913054385.1 uncultured Pseudomonadota bacterium | reverse complement strand
GCCACAACGATCTCCTCGCAGGCTCGATCACCGGCCCCAGTGAGGTCGTCGAACCGATTCGCGAGACCCTCGGCGTGCTCGGTGGGATCATCGACAGTCACGCCGCCTGGCTTCTGTTGCGGGGCCTCAAGACCCTCGCGCTGCGCGTCGAACGCCACAACCAGAACGGCCTCGAGGTGGCTGGCTGGCTCGAAGCCCACCCGAAGGTCCGCCGCGTTTTCTACCCCGGGCTCCCGAGCCATCCCGATCACAAGGTGGCGAAGGCGCAAATGACAGGCTTCGGCGGTGTCGTCACCTTCGAACTCGAAACCGATCTCGAAGGCGCGATGCGCTTCATCGATGCGACGCAGATCCCCTACCAAGCGCCCAGCCTCGGCGGCGTGGAGAGCTTGATCGAACTCCCGGTCACGATGTCCTACTGGGACGTCCCGAAGCCGGAACGCCTCGCGATGGGGATCACCGACTCGTTGGTGCGCCTCGCTTGTGGCGTGGAAGATTCGAGCGATCTCGTCACCGACCTCGAGCAGGCGCTGGAACAGGTCTGACCGAATCCTGCCATCGGCTCTAGAAGAGTCGATCGGTGTCCGGGCTCGTGCCCTCCATCGTCAGCAGCCTGGCCTTCAAGCGCAGGCCACCGGCGTAACCCCGAAGTTGCCCGTCGCTGGCGATTACGCGGTGGCAGGGGATCACGAAGGGAATCGGATTGGCGCCGTTGGCAGCGCCCACCGCCCGCACCGCACTCGGCCTGCCGATCGCGGCAGCGATGTCGGCGTAGGATCGACTCTCGCCGTAGGGGATCGCGAGCAGCGCGTCGTAAACCAATTTCTGGAAGGCCGTGGCGCGGAGATCGAGCGGCAGGTCGAACTCGAATCGTTTCCCGTCGAGGAATTCGAGGAGTTGTTCCGAGGCCGCCTGGTTCGGCGCGATGGCGTCCACCACGCGGGTGCCGGGTGCGTGCCGCTTCAGCCATCCACGAAAACCGCGTCCGTCGGCCCGCGGGAGTTCGAGGTAGCAGAGCCCCGCGTCGCTCGAAATCAACCGCACCTCGCCCACCTTGGTATCGATCGCCGCACGGTGGAAGACAGGCTCCATTCTCTTCACTCCTAAACGTCGCCCGGGAAAAGACCCAGGCGCTTCATCATCTTCTGTAACGACTGGCGCGGAACCCCGAGCCGCTTTGCGGCACCCGCCTTGCTCCCCGCATCATGCAGCGCGGCAAGAATCAGCCGCCGCTTCAAGGCATCGACGTTCTCGGACAGGCTCGCCTGGGGGTTCCCATTGCCGGCCTCTACGCTGCTGGGGACGTCGCTGGCGACGGAGCGGCGCACACGCTCCGAAAGCATGCCGGTGGCCACCAATTCTTCTCCCCCGCTGAGCGCCACCACCCGTTCGATCTCGTTTTCGAGTTCGCGAACGTTCCCCGGCCATTCGAAGGCCACCAGCCGGTCCATCGCTCCATTCGTAAAGCCCCCGAGGCTCGACCCGACGCGCGAGGCAATGCGCCCGAGAAAGTGTTGCGCGAGCGCCGGAACGTCCGAGCGACGATCGCGCAGCGGCGGCAACTCGATCTCGACCACGCGGAGTCGGTAGTAGAGATCTTCGCGGAAATCTCCGTCGTCGACGGTCTTTCGCAGGTCGCAATTTGTCGCAGCAATCACCCGAACATCGACGTGGTGCGCCGCGGAGGATCCCAATGCCCGAATCTCTCCGTCCTGCAGGACCCGGAGCAGGCGCACCTGCATCGGGGTCCCGGTCTCTCCGATCTCGTCGAGAAAAATCGTGCCCCCGTCGCAGGCGTCGAAGAGCCCCTCCTTGTCGCGGTCGGCCCCGGTAAAGGAGCCCTTCCGATGACCAAAGAGCTCGGATTCGAGGAGTGTCTCCGGAAGCGATCCGCAATTCTGGGCGACGAAGGGCCGATCGGCGCGCCCTCCTTCGTAATGGATCGCCCGCGCGATCACATCCTTGCCGGTCCCGGTCTCGCCGGTGATCAGCACCGTCGCATCGGTCTTCGCAACCTTTTCCGTCAGATCGAAAACCTGCTGCATCGCGGGGCTATCCCCGATGATCCCCGCGAAACTGAAGCGGCCTCGCGCTTCGTCGCGCAGGAAACGGTTCTCGGATTCGAGCCGGGTGTTCGCACATCGAAGCTCCTCGGCGAGGCGGTCGTTGCGCTGCTGCAATTCCCAGGTCTCGAGCGCGCGCTTCACGTCGAACCGGAGCTCGTCGGGTTCCCAGGGCTTCGCGATATAGCGGTAGATGTGTCCTTCGTTGATTCCATGGATCAGCGAAGAAAGATCGGCGTAGCCGGTCAGCATGATCCGAAGCGTTCCGGGCGAGCGCTGGACCACCTGTTCGAAGAACTCGACCCCGCTCATGCCGGGCATCACCTGGTCCGCGATCACCAACGCGATTTCTTCCGCGGCCAGGATTTTGAGACCGGCTTCGCCGGACGCGGCGGTGAACACCCGGTACTCGGTACCGAGTGTCAAATCGATCGACTCGAGGATCGCCGGCTCGTCGTCGACGACCAGGATTCCGTGGGGACGCGCACCGACCTTCGGGGGTGCCCCTTCGACGCTTTTCGGAGCCTCGGGACGCATGCAAGTGCTCGCGACTGCGCGCAGGGAGTTGCGCGGACCCGGGGCAGGATACCAGACGAGAGGTGCTTCGTTCGCCTATCCCGAGCCGGAATTTCGCCGCTGTGTCCTGGGGCCCGGTGCGAGCGAGGCTAGGGCGCCCGCTCTTCGGCGCGATCGATGATCCTGGCTTCGAGGCACACCCCGTCGAGGGCGTTGACTTCCTGCACCCCCGTCGGGCTGGTCACATTCACCTCGGTGAGACGGCCTCCGATCACGTCGATCCCCACGAAGAAGAGTCCCTCGCGGGCCAGGACGGGCCCCAGTGCTTCGACGATCTGACGGTCGTCGGCGTCGAGGTCGGTCTTCTCGGCACGTCCACCGACGTGGAGGTTCGCTCGAGATTCCCCCTCCGCCGGAACCCGCAGCAGGGCGCCGAGGGGCTCGCCCTCGAGCAGCAGGATGCGCTTGTCGCCGCGGCGCACGGCGGGGAGGTAGCGCTGGGCCATGGTCCAGCGCCGGCCAAAGGCCGTGGCCTGCTCGAAGATCGATTCGAGGTTGGGATCGCCTGCCCTCGCGTGGAAGACGCCCTCGCCGCCACGGCCGTCGAGAGGCTTGACGATCATCTCTCCCCCCATCTGCGCGAGGAAATCGCGCAATTCGGGAATCGATCGGGTCACCGTCGTCTCGGTCATCCACTCGCGGAAGTGGAGCGCGAAGAGCTTCTCGTTGTAGGCGAGGATGCTCTCCGGGCGATTCAGGACCCGCGTCCGGCGGCACAGCGCGAGCATCTGGGTTGCCAGGATGTAGGGGGCGTCCACCGGTGGGTCGACCCGCTGGAAGGCGACGTCGATCTCTGCGTCCAGCAGGACGCGCCGCGATGCGCCGAGTGCGCAGTGGTTGCCGGCCTCGCGCCGAAGCGTGACCTCGGTCACCACGGCCTCGGGCTCTCCCAGCCGAACGCCGATACTCGCCGGGTCGACGTAGAAGATCCGGTGCCCGCGGCGCTGGGCCTCGAGCATCAACACGAAGGTCGTGTCCTCGTCGATCGAAATCGCCTCGATCGGGTCCATTACGAAGGCCATGCGCAGGGTCTGGTCCGACATCGATTCTGCCTCGCGCGGGAGAGCGCGCCGCGATCGGGGAGACGGAGAGAAAATCCGCCTGCCGACCGCATCGAGATCGGTAGCGCAGCCCGACGGCCCTCGGCTAGGGTTCGGCCAACACGGGAGTCGAAATGGCTTTTTCCCGCTCCAGGCTACGTCGTGCGCTGCTGTGGACGATCGGGGTCGGGATCGGCGTTGGAAGTCTTGGCGCCACCTGGCTCGCCCACGACCTCCTCCGCGACCTGCCCGACCTCGAATCGATCGCGGACTATCGCCCGCCGCAGACCAGCGTCGTGCGCGACCGCAACGGTCACATCATCGGCGAGTTCTCTACCGAGCGCAGAACGCTGGCGCCGATGGGCTCGATCCCGGCGATCACCAAGCAGTCCTTTGTCTCGGCAGAGGATGCCGGCTTCTTCGAGCACACCGGCGTCGATTTCAAATCCATCCTGCGGGCGGCCTGGGTGGATCTTCTCGAGGGGCGGATCAAGCAGGGTGCGAGCACGATCACGATGCAACTGGTGAAGCAGATGCTGCTCTCCACCGACCGCACCTTTCGCCGAAAATTTCGGCAGATGATCCTCGCGCGCGAGTTGGAACAGCACTTCGGGAAGGACGAGATCCTCTGGCTCTATCTCAACCAGATCTATTTCGGGCAAGGCGCCTGGGGCATCGCAGAAGCCGCACGCACCTACTTCGACAAGGACGTTTCGGAACTCGACCTTTCCGAATCCGCGCTGCTCGCCGGACTCCCCCAACGCCCGTCGGAGTACTCTCCCATCCGAAGCCCGAAATCCGCCGAACGCAGAAGGCGCTACGTGCTCGGCCGACTGCTCGGCGATCGCGTAATCGACAGCAAAACCTACGAAGAAGCGCTGGCGAACCCGCCGGAGATCCATCGACCGGCGTACCGGCAGGATCTGCGTTTCGCGGGTTACTTCACCGAGGAGGTCCGACGCTTCCTCTACCAGCGCCTCGGCGGCAAAGTCACCCTCGAGGGGGGTCTCGAGATCGAGACGACGCTCGACTCGGATCTCCAGCGCGCCGCCGTCGCAGCCCTGCGCCAGGGACTGCGCGACCACGACCATCGCCAGGGCTTCCGCGGGCCGCTGCGCCAGGTCTTGCCGGAAGCCTTCGAAAGCGAGCTCAAAACCCTCGCCACCGCGAACGACCTGGAGGCCGACGGCGACCTCCCCGCTTCGCTTCCGGGCGGCGTTCCCCTCGATGGTCTCGTCGTTTCCCTCGATCCCGATTCTACTTCGGCGAAGATCGCCTTCGGAGCCGGGCTCGAAGGGGTCGTTCGGATCGACGACGTGGCCTGGGCCCGAAGCCCCGACCCGAAACGGCTCCCGGTTCGCCTGAAGAAAATCGAAGATGTCTTTGCCGTCGGCGACGTCGCGCGCTTCAGCGTACTCGAGGGTGAAGACACGCAAATCGCCGAGGCCCTCAACGCCGGCGACGAGCCCGCTTCGATTCCGCCCGCCCTCGTCACGCTTTTCCAGGAGCCCCTCGTCCAGGGCGCACTCCTGTCACTCGAAGTCGCGAGCGGGGACGTACTGGCCCTCGTGGGCGGATACGATTTCGACGGCAGCGAGTTCGACCGCGTCACCCAGGCGCGGCGCCAACCCGGATCGGCCTTCAAGCCGCTCATCTACGGCGCGGCTCTCGACCGCGACTACACGCCGGTGACGACACTCTGGGACCGGCCCGCGGTGTACACCGACCCGGTCTCGGGTTTCGTCTGGCGCCCGCAGAACTACGGCCGCAAGTTCTACGGACGGCTTCCCCTGCGAAGCGCGCTGGCGCGATCGGTCAACAACGCCACCGTGCACCTGTTTCGCGATGTCGGCGTGGGCTTCGTGATCGACTACGCCAAGCGTCTCGGCATCCGCTCGCCCCTGGCGCGTGACCTCTCGCTGGCACTGGGGTCGAGTGGCGTTTCGCTACTTGAGTTGACAACGGCCTACGCGGTCTTCCCCAACGCGGGCCGAAAGGTGGTCCCCCGCTTCATCACGCGCGTGACCGACGCCAACGGCCAGGTGCTCTTCGAGGACGTCACCCTCGACACCGGCGAGACCGCATCCGACCGCTTCGAGCAGGCCGACCCGGATGCAGACGAGGTCGAGTTTGCACCCCTGGAAGAAACGCTGGCAGAAGAGACCCCGGACCCCAACCAGGTGATCAGCGAGGAGAATGCGTTCCTGGTCGCCGATCTCCTGCAGGCGGTGGTCTTCGATCCCGGGGGCACGGGCTGGCGCCTGCGACAGTTGAATCGACCCGTCGCGGGGAAGACCGGCACCACCAACGACCAGGCCGACGCCTGGTTCATGGGCTTCTCCCCGGAAATCGCCACCGGGGTCTGGGTCGGGCACGACGAAACCCGCCTGCTCGGGCGCGGCGAAACCGGCTCGCGCGCGGCCGCGCCGATCTGGGTGGCCTTCATGAAAGAAGCGCTCCGCGATCGACCCCGCCGAGACTTCCCGGCACCGGCGGGGATCGTCTTCCAGCGAATCGATCGCGAAACCGGCCTGCTCGCCGGCCCCGAGAGCCGGCATGCCTACTTCCAACCCTTCCTCGCGGGAACCGAGCCGGTCGAATCGAGCGATCGCGCCAGCAGCGTGAGCGACGCCGCACGCGCGCTGCGAGCGGAATCGTTCTAGGCGTCACTCACTCGATGTAGCCGAGGGCACGCAGCTTCGCCTCGTGCTCCGGGTCGAGAGGGGCCGCCTGCGACTCGATGGCGCCGCCTCCCTCGAGGCGCGTGCGGAAGCGGTCGCTCGCCTCCTGATGCTGCGAGAGCAAGAGGGCGAGCTCCTTCCACTGGTCGCCGCGCCCCGGCGCGAGGTCGACTTCGTCGCCGGGATCCGATGCAACGTCGTAGAACTCGTAGATGAACTCGCCGTCTGCGTTCGTGTAACGGACGAGTTTCATCGCTCCCAGGCGAACGCTGAGGCCCGGGGTCTGTACAGCGACAGCCCTATTCCCGGTCTGGATGCCAAAGGTCGCGCGCGCCTCACTGAAGAGAGGCCGTTGCGCGAAGGCGCCCGGGGTCGCGTCGTCCACCGCCAGCAGCGGGCGCAGGCTCAAGCCCTGGATCTCTCGAGGCGCCTCGACCCCCATGAAATCGAGAATCGTCGGCAGTACGTCGATCTGACCCACATTCGCCGAAACCCGACGACCTGCGGGAACGGAATCGCCCCAGAGCATCAGCGGGACGTGCAGGACGCTCTGGTCCAGTCGGCTGCCATGTTCGAGCAAACCATGCTCCATGAAGGCTTCGCCATGGTCGCTGGTCAGCACGAAGACGGTGTCCCGGGCCAGGTCGAGTTCGTCGATGACCTCGAAGAAACGTCTCAACTCATCGTCGGTGTAGCGAATCTCCCGGTCGTAGTCGGCCATCATTGCGAGCGCTTCGGGGACTTCCCCGGTCTCGGGGTCACGTTCGCTCCGCCCGAATAGCCCAACGTATTTCGGGGGCGGCGCGTACGGAGTGTGTACCTGGTAGGTGTGCAGGAAGAGGAAGAACGGAGTGTCGCGGTTCTCGCGCAGCCATGCGATCGCACCGTCGAAGGTGCGATCGACCTGGCCCGACGGGATGCTGAGGTGGGGACTCTTGTTTTCGACGTAACGGTCAAAGCCGCGCGAGAAACCACCTTGGATCCGCATCCATCCGTTCTCGTTGTACGAGGCGGTCTCGAAACCCCCCGCCCGGGCCAACTCTGCGAGCATCGGAATCGAATCGGGAATGTGCTTGAAGCCGTCGAAGGTGCGATGCGTTGCGACATCGACCCCGGTCAGGATCGTCGCATGGGTCGGCGTCGTGACGGTGGCCGCGGCAACCATTTCGTCGAAAACCGCACCGCCGTCGGCGAAGCGCTCGTCGATGAAGGGCGTCGTATCAAATTCGTAGCCGTGGGATGTCATGTGATCGGCACGCAGGGTGTCGATCGAGAGCAGGATCACGTTGCGCTGGCTGGGCGAACGAAGCGCCTCTGCAAAGACCGTGGGGTTCGCCCACAGCGGGAGGAAGACCGCTTCACCCGGAGAGCTTCGCAACGCCGTGAAGCGGAACGTCACTTCCCGTCCGGAGAATCGCCCGAGATCCACCCGGCGATCGAGCCAGCCCGAACCGGCGGGCGTCGCGGGATCGACCTTTTCGCGGAACAGGGTGTGGCAGCCCTCGACCACGCAGGCCTCCAGGGCAAAGAGCCCCGTCGCACTCGGAATGCCGGCATCCAGGAGCCCCACGGAAAAACGCAATTCCGCATCCGCCGGGACCAGAACCGGACCCACCGCGATCTCTTCGAGCGGAGGGCTCCGGGTTCCGATCGCCTTCACGGTCAACTGGACAGGACGTCGGCGGGGGTTCGCCGGGACATTGACATCAAAGGCCACGCGCCGGTGTAGGCCCCCCGAAACTTCGACCACCGATTCCTGCGAGGGGATCCATTCGCCGCCCTCCAACATCACTCGCGGCTGCACGACCAACCGCTTTTGCGAGGACAGCGAGTAGGGCACGTCGGCGTCTCTCCGCTCGACCCTCGGGTCCACGGAATCTTCGAGCATCGCCCGGAATACGAGCGAGCCGGTCGGTGCGCGCCGCAGCACGTAACGCGTATCGTCGGCGATCGTCGCGAAGGGCAGCGTTCGCCCGAGGCCGTTCGGAGCCTCCGCGAGCAGGTCGATCAAAAGGACTGCCGGCAGCATCGTCGTCGGCGGCGGCGTGCCTCCACAGCTGGCACCTCCGAGCAGGAGGAGCGAAGCGGCGGCGGCGGCCCAGCACAAACCGTGGCAGCGGCCACCGCGACCCAACCCGATCAGCGAAGGCAGTGTTCTACCCCCACGCGCCTTCGTGGTCACACGAGGCGCGGAACAACGCAACTCGGGCGAAGACTACCACAGCGCCCCTGGGCCACCGCCCGATGCCGGTCGCGGTTCGGCGCACCAGCCAACCGATCCCAGCCATTACCGCGCGGGCGCGAGTCGGAACCGGCCGGTCGCGTCAGGCCGATGGTTCCCGCCTACACAGTGCCCACCAGGAAAGCCCGGGAAGGCCAGAACCCGCGAACGTTCGCGAAACGAAATTGTCAGCGGCCAGGACCGAAGTCACCAGGCGCGTCAGGAGCGGGCCGTGATCCCAGGTGCCTACTCCGAAGTTCTTCTTTCGTGGCAACAACGCCCCGATTCCTTTTTGTGCGGCACGAGCTGCCAGCAGACCGTGGAAAAGTCCGCCCTCCCTCTCGATCGAGAGACCCGCACTGCGGAGCAGGCTGCGGGCGGCGGCCGGGTGGTAGCGCCGGTAGTGCTGGATGTAGACGTCGTGGTCGGAAAACAGCCAGGGCCACGCCGGCACGCTGACCAGTACCCGCCCGCCCGGCGCTGTTCGCTCATCGACGACCTCTGCCAGGAAGGCAGCGTCGTCTTCGATGTGCTCGAGGACGTCGAGCAGCAGCACCAGCTCGAACCGCCCCGAAGGGGGCTCGCGCACGAAGACGATCCGGTCCCCGCCACCGGCGCCATAATTGGCGAGGTCTTCCTCGCTGTAGGCGGCATCCCAGCAGGTCGCGGAATGAAGCTCCGGGTGGGCCGCAAGCCAACTTCGCGCCACGAAGCCATCGCCCGCGCCCGCGTCGAGAAAATCAAGACCCGGATGCAGCAGGCCGGCGTCTGCCAGGACGCGGCCGAAAAAGTCGCAGCGACGCAGTTCCCAGGGATGACGCTTGAGAGAATCGCGGTCTCGCTCCATCAGGTCCAAGGCAGCGTCCTCACTGTTGCAACGGCTTTGACGCTTCCGAAACGCCGGTCGATTGAACTGCAGCGCGGAACCACCCTCCCCGCGCAACCCCGGCGAGGATACCGCGCCACCTGCACGCGTGGCTCGTCAGGCTGCCGTGCGGCGGACGAGTGCATCGCTTCTATACTGAACGAATGGGGCAGAACCTCTGGGGGAGGATCAGCGACCTGTCGCCCCGAGCGTCGGTCGCCATCGTCGGCTGCCTCGGTCTCGCGCTGGGCTATGTGCTCGCTCGTCGGGGGCTCATCCTCGGGGACGAGGGCTACATCCTCCTGCAATCCCTCGAGGTGGCGCGTGGCGCGGTCCTGTATCGCGATCTCGACTCCTTCGTCTCCCCGGGAATCTGGCTGCTTCATGCGCTGCTCTTCCAAATCGTCGAGCCAAGCGTGCTGGCCTCGCGCATGCTCGCCGTCGGCTGCTTCGCCACCACCTGCGCCTTTGTCTTCCTGATCGCACGTCGGGTCGCCAGCCCGCTAACCGGCTGGCTCGCGGTGGCGGGGATCTTCGTGGCTTCCATCTGGGCCTTTCCCGCCTGGACCTTCTCTTTCTACTCGCCCTTCGCAATCGCGTTCGTGCTGGTTGGTCTCGAACGCTTCCTGGCCTTTCACGAATCGCGAAAGATTCGCGACCTGGCACTCTGCGGGCTGACGCTTTCCCTCGCCATCGTATTCAAACAGAACTACGGGATGCTCGCGGTCTTCGGGATCTTGGTGGCGCTCGTCGCCGATCACCTCACCCCCCCGCAAAAGGCGCCGAAGGGTCCCCGCCAGCTGGTGCGCGACCTCGGCGTCCTCGCACTCTCGGCAATCGCCGTGGCCGCGCCGCTGCTGCTCTACTTCGCGGCAGAGGGAGCCCTCGAGCCTCTCATCGACAGCCTCATCATCAAGCCCTTCCAGTTCGCAGATCAGCACGAAATTGCGTACCCGGGTATCGACTCTCTCTGGAATCCCATCTGGGGAAACATCATCGACTGGCTCACCTACGGCTCGTTCCTGATGCTGATGAGCAACACCCCCTTCTGGCCGGAGTCCTACTTCGCGATCCTCGGCAGTTTCCACATGCTGCTCTTCTGGATTCCTCCGGCTTGCTTCGCACTGGCTGGATGGCACCTCCTGCGCACTCGGCGTGCGGGCGGCGGCCTCGACATTCCGCTGCTGGCGGTCGCCTCCGTCGCCGCCTTCGTCTACCTCGGGGTCTTCCCGCGTGCCGACTACAACCACCTGCTCAACATCTATCAACCCATCATCGTGCTGGGCGCGGTGCTGGCCCACGCCTACCGGCCCGCGCTTGCCGGCCTGTCGCCTGCGAGCCGAACGGTGTGCGCGACCGGCCTTGGGTTGCTCGCTGCCGGTTACGTCGGCTTCGCTGGCTTCGCGCTCGAGAAACTGGTCACCACGATGACGACTCCGGTGATCGGCCTGCGCGGCGGCGTCCTGCTGCACCCCCTCAAGGTGGGCGAACTCGCCTACCAGGTGAACTGGATCCGCTCCCGGACGGCCCCGCACGAGCCGATCCTCACCATTCCCGATCTCGCGATGCTGAACTTCCTGGCGGATCGACCGCTGCCCGGGGCCTACTACAACATGTATCAGGTGCACATCGGCAACGATCGCGGCGCCGCGGTCGCCCAGGCCGCCGAAGCAGAGCGGGTTCGGTACGTCATCACGCGCTTCCACAACTTCTTCTCGAACAAGATCGGGTTCCTCGACTATGCGCCGGAACTCGCCCACTACGTGCGAACCACCTTCACCCCCATGGAGATCGTGGGGCACAACCAAACCATGCTCATGAAGCGGAAGTCGAAGCCGAGCAAGAGTGGCACGCGGATCGACGCCCTCGAGGACTGCGAACTCGAATCGGAGTCGACCGGCGCAGTACACATCGCCAACTTCATCCTGTTCCGTGCGCTGGTCCATCACGTCGGAGACGGTCGCTACGGGAAGCCCTACACCGTGAAGACGCGATGCCGGGTCCGGGTTCCCCGGGACGCGACGCTCGCTTTTTCGATCGATTACGCCGACCCCGCCCGCGTGAAGACGGGTTCGCGCATCGACCTCCACGTTCGCGCGATCGACGGCGACCGT
>CAJXIC010000032.1 GCA_913054385.1 uncultured Pseudomonadota bacterium | reverse complement strand
AGGACCGGCAGCACCCCGGGAAGTCCGAGGTCGATGACGTGGACCCGGTGGTTCGGGGCGTCACCGTATTCGACCGGCGCGGGCGAAAACAGCTTCGACTTCGTCGCCAGGTGCGTGTGTACCTCGAGCCCGATCACCGGTTCCCAGCGCTCCAGGGTTTCTTCGATCATCGCAGCCACCCGCGCGGCGTCTGGGCATGGTGGTCGGTGCGCCGTTGGAACGTATCGGCGGCCCGCAGCAGCGTGGCCTCGTCGAGCGAGCGGCCGAGGAGCTGGAGCCCGACCGGAAGCTCGTGGGCGAAGCCAGCCGGAATCGAGATCCCCGGGATCCCCGCGAGGTTCGCCGACACCGTATAGATATCCGAGAGGTACATCTTGAGCGGATCGTCGGATTTCTCGCCGATCCGGAAGGCGACCTCGGGGCTCGTGGGGGTTGCGATCACGTCGCAGACCTCGAAGGCCTTTTCGAAATCGCTCCGCAGGAGCGTTCGCACCTGTTGGGCTTTTCGGTAGTAGGCGTCGTAATAGCCCGCGGAGAGGACATAGGTTCCGAGCAGGATCCGCCGCTTGACCTCGGTGCCGAAGCCTTCTGAGCGCGAGAGCGTGTACATCTCCGACAAGGTCCGGGCTTTCTTCGAGCGATGCCCATAACGCGCGCCGTCGTAACGCGCGAGGTTGCTCGAAGCTTCCGCCGTGGCGATCAGGTAATACGCAGCAATTGCGTAGGGCGTGTGCGGCAACGTCACTGCCAGGGTCTTCGCGCCGGCGCGTTCGAGTTCGGCGATGGCTTCGCGCACGACCTCGAGGACCACGGGGTCCGCCCCCTCCGCCTCGAAAAACTCCTTCGGGATTCCGATTCGAAGGCCCCTAACGTCGCCGTCGAGCGCCGAGCAGTAGTCCGGAACGGGCTCTGCGAGCGAAGTCGAATCTCGGGGGTCGTGCCCTGCGAGAATCCCGAGAAGGATCGCGGCATCCTCCGCGGTGCGGGCGAGGGGGCCGATCTGGTCGAGGGACGATGCAAAGGCCACGAGTCCCCAACGCGAAACCCGCCCGTAGGTGGGCTTCATCCCGACCACCCCGCAAAACGCCGCGGGCTGCCGGATCGATCCGCCGGTGTCGCTCCCGAGTGCTCCCGCAACCAGGCCCGACGCCACGCTCGCAGCGGCCCCGCCCGAAGATCCACCCGGGCTTCGCTCGAGATCCCAGGGATTTCGGGACGGCCCGTGGATCGAATTCTCGGTAGAAGAACCCATCGCGAATTCGTCCATGTTCGAGCGGCCGACGATCACGGCACCGGCTTCGCGAAGGCAGGTGACCGCGGCCGAATCGTAGGGCGAGACGAATCCTTCGAGGATCCGGGAGGCGCAGGTCGTCTCTTCCCCGCGCTGCACCATGTTGTCCTTGATCAGCACCGGAATCCCGTCGATCCGGGAGAGCGGCTCGCCCCGCGTCAGGCGCTCGTCGGCTTCGACGGCCTCGGCGCGAGCAGCCTCGGCGCGCAGGCCAACGACCGCGTTCGCCTCGTCTCCGCGGCCGGCATGCGCACCCAGGACGGCGTCCAGTAGATCGCAGGATGACAGCTCGCGGGAGGAGAGCTGCGCTGCCTGCAGAGCCAGGGTCAAGGCCGGGAGGCTCACCCCGCCCCTTCCTCTCCGATCACCTTCGGCACCACGAAGGCCGTGCCCGCACGTTGCGGCGCATTCGAGACCGCCAGTTCGGGATCGAGCGGCGCCTCGGGCTCATCGCTGCGCAGGGGCGTCCGATGCGGCAGCGCGTGGGCGGTGGGTTCGATCCCGGTGGTGTCGAGTTCTTGCAGCTTCTCGACGTAGCTGAGAATCTGGCCCAGATCGGCGCTCATCGCGGACTGCTCGTCCGGAGAGAGCTGGAGACGCGCGAGGGCGGCTACATCCGCAACTTCAGACTTCGAGAGACCCGCCATCGGGCCAGACTAGCACGACCGTTGCGCCGGATCGGCGGTACAGATAGGCTCCGCCTCGCCGATGGCCCCCTCCCCCAATCTCTTCGACGATCTTCCCGACAATCTCCGCGCCGCGGTGCATGCGCTCGGCTGGACGGTACCGATGCCGGTCCAGGAAAAAGTGATTCCGCTGATGCGCGGCGACCGCGACCTGATCGTTCAGGCCCACACCGGAAGCGGCAAGACCGGCGCCTTCGGCATCCCGCTGGTCGAATCCATCGATATCGACTGGCCCGTGACCCAGGCGCTGGTGATGCTCCCCACGCGCGAACTCGCGAACCAGGTCACCCAAGAACTGAGCTCTCTCGGCGGCCCCTGCGGCGTCCGTTGCCTCGCGGTATACGGCGGCGTCGGCTACGGCCCCCAGCTCGAAGCCCTCGAAAAGGGCGCGCATATCGTCGTCGGCACCCCGGGTCGGATCCTCGACCACCTCGGCAACGGCCGCATGGATCTCGGCGACGTCGCCCAGCTGGTGCTCGACGAAGCCGACGAGATGCTCTCGCTCGGGTTCTGGCCGGACATGCGCGAGATCCACAGCTACCTGCCCGCCAAACGTCACTCCCACCTGTTCTCGGCGACGATCCCCGAGAAGGTGCGCTCGCTCTCGCGCTATTTCCTCAACGACTCGGAGTTCGTGAGCCTCTCGGAAGGCCAGCTGGCCCCGCAAGAAATCGAACACTTTTTCTACCTCGTAACCGCCCAGGAAAAAGAGGGGATTCTCGCCCGCATCCTCGAAATCGAGGATCCCGATAGCGCAATCATCTTCTGCAATACCAAGGCCGACGTTCGCTACGTGACGGGCTTCCTGCAGAAGCGAGGCTTCGATGCCGACCAGATTTCGGGCGACCTTGCACAGGCTGCTCGGCAGGCCGCGATGAATCGAATCAAGGGGGGCACGCTGCGTTTCCTCGTGGCCACCGACGTCGCCGCCCGCGGCATCGACATCAGCGACCTCAGCCACGTCATCTCCTACGCGACCCCCGACTCCCCCGAAGTCTACGTGCACCGTACCGGCCGCACCGGACGGGCGGGGAAATCCGGCGTGGCGATCTCGCTGGTTTCCGGTCTCGACATCGGAAACTTCAAGCACCTGCAACACGTCAACAAGATCAAGATCGAAGAGCGTGAGATCCCCTCGGAGAAAGTCCTCCTCGAGCGCATCGCCGACCGGATCCGCGTGAAGGTCGAGCACGAGATGCGCCACGTCCCCGAAACCGAACTGAAGCTCCAGGTGGACCGACTGGTGCCCGTGGTCGAAAATCTCACCGCCACGGCCGAGGGGCGCCGCGACCTGGCGGCGATCTGCGCCTCGTACTTGCGCGAGCACCGACCCGAAACCAGCGTCACCACGTCCTCCGACGAGGCGGCGCCTGCCCACCCGGATGCCGGGTCCTCCGATCACGGCTCCAATTCGGGACCCCATCGGCGGAGTTCTTCGGGGCGTGGTCGGCGGCGGCGTTAGCCGGGCTGCCCCGGCGTCAGCCGAACCGGAATCCGGGCACCCGACCGAATCGCTTCCTCGCTGACCCGGATCTCCGCCCGCAGAAAGCCCGCTTCGATCCGGTAGGCGCCCGTCGCTGCCACCGCGGCCGAAGTCGCTTCGGTCGAATACGGCACCCGGAAGGAGAAGTGTCCCGCGTGATCGCCTTGCGCTCGCGCCTGGTACTCGAAATCGGATGCGTTCCCGGATCGGAGTGGTAGGCGCAGGGTGACTGCAGTCCCGGGATCGGTGACGCCTTCGAGTGTGGCCCCGGGTACGATCTCGAAGATGCGGTAGAGCGGCGACTGGTGTTCGCGCCGCCCGAGCAATGGCACCGACTCGAAGATCAGGCGGTGCCGCTCGAGGGCGGGAACGTGGCGTGGCGCCCCCGCGCCGCCTTCGCCCACGACCCACTTTCCGCTGCCGCGGAAGCGGAAGAGACGATTGTCGAGACGGTAGGCGTTGGCTGTATGCAGACGCTCCGGGCCGGGATCGCGGACCCACACGTAGCGGACGTCGATCCCGTCGAGAAGTTGAAGTGCTTCGCGCTCGTTCGCGGCAGAGTAGAAAGCGCGAACCAGGGCCGAATTCTCCGGGGCGACGTCGTCGCCAAAGTTGTCGTGGAGGACCGCCCGGTGCCCGACGTACTTGAGGACGTGCCCTGCGGACCACGGCGCGAGAACGGCGTAGCCAGGCGCGTCGCCCGCGCCCAGCCCTCCAGCGGCCTCGGCCGAGTGTGCTCGCTGCCAGGCCGCCGTTGCACTGCGCACGGCCTGCAAGCGCGCGAGATACACCGGGGCCACGGGCTCACCGGCCACCCAGGCGGCCAGGTTCTCGATATGCCGCCACTGCGTTCGCATTGCGGGGGCGTAGACAGTGGCGAGAACCGCGAGCGCAGCCGCGACCCCCACGACGCGCAGCGCCGGTCGGCCGGTGCGGCTCCGCAAGAGGCTCCGCGCGATCGGCACCAGTGTCATCGCCGCCAGGATCGCGAAGGCCACCGAGAACGAGTTCATGAAGCGAAGCTGGAACAGCGTCGCCCCGGCAAGCACCGCGGTCCAACCGAGAAACAGCCAGTCGGCGGCGGCCAGGGGACGACGCTTGCGACCGAATGCGATCAACAGGATGGGCAGTGCGTACAGAAGGCGAGTCAGCAACTCTTCGGGTCGCCGGACGCCATCGCGGAACAGCGCCTTCGATTCGGCAACGCCGGCCTGGAAGGGCTCGGCCTTGAGGAACCAGCCGAAGGCATCACCGGCGCCTGCGCCGATTTCGGGCACGACCAGGAGGAGAACCACAACGCCCACGAAGCCGAGGGCCACGCCTTCTCGCAGGCGAGCGCGCTGGGGGGCGGCGCTCGCCGTGCTCCGCCACCAGCCGCCCAGTCCGAGACTCCACAGGGCAAGCGCGCCAAAAAACAGTGGCTGAAAGCGGCTCAGGACCAACGGCGAAGTGTCACCCCAGAGATCCCAGTGGTTCCCAGCAGAAAAAGGAAACACCAGAAGAAGCGCCAGGACGTTCGCGCAGCCGCTCCGCAGCGCCCAGACGACCGCTTCATCCCGCGATTGGGATGTCACGAGACGCAGTGCCAGCGCCGCTTCTACGACGGCGACATGGAGTAGGCAGCCCGGCCAGACCAGCAGCGAAATCGCCAGGAATGCGCCGAGACACCCGACGCGGGTCGACCCGAACCGGGCTCCTCGGTCCGAAGGCAGGCGCAAGAGGGCCATGGCGGAAACCAGCAGCCCCAGCGTGACCAGCGCCGTGACGACGTGGTGGTCAAAGAAACCGATCTGCGAATACCAGATGTGGGCGGGCAGCAGCGCGAGGAACGCCGCGGCGACGCAGCCCGCGGCGCGCGAATCCCAGGCACGCACGAAGACGTAGACGCCCGCCACCGTGAGCCCACCCAGGATCGGCGGGAGCCACGCGAGGGTCGCCTCCATCCCCGCCGGGTCATCGGCGCCAAAGAGCACTCGAACCAGCCCGGCCGCCAGCCAATCGACGGTGGGCGGCCAGATCGCCTGCCCGCCCTCGGGAAAGTTCATGTACGGATCGCGCCAGAGGACCGCGGGAAAGTGCAGCACCGAGTAGGCGACGCGCCGGGCGTGGTAGTAGGCGTCGTTTCCGAAGAAGAAAAGCCCGCCATCGCCGCGCAGCAGCGAGGGGTAGGGGAGCGCGCGAATGAGCACTGCGAGCAAGAAGAAGCCAAGCGGCTCCCACACACGACCCACGCGGGCGTAGGCACTCAAGAAGTCTCCCCCCCCCGGCGACGCTCCCGGCCCCACGTGCCACACGCCGCCCCCGCCGATGATACGGAATCGCTGCCACGCCTCCCCCATCCTGTCTATCATGGGCGCGGTGCAGAGCGTGGGGCGACCTTTGGGGGACGACCGATCGATGCGATTCGGCCTGGCGCTGGTTTTCGTGTTGGCCCTCGGGGTCCGCGCCCTCGGGTTCGAACGGGTCTTCCCCGAGGACGGCAGCGTCGTGTTCGCCGCCGGCGACGCGTACTACCACGTGCGCCGCGCCCTCTTCGGGGCCGTGCACTTTCCCAGCGTGTTGCAATTCGATCCCTGCCTCAACTGGCCGGACGGTGCCCGGGTCCCTCATCCGCCCGGATACTCCTTTGGGCTCGCGGCACTGGCACGCCTGCTGACCGGAAATCTGGCCTCGGCGCAGGTCCTGTTGGCCTGGGTGCCGACCGTCTTCGGAGCCCTCTGCGTGCTGCCGGTCGCAGCCCTCGCGCGCACACTGGGCGGTCGCGGGATGGCCCTCGGCGCGGCGCTGCTCTACGCGACGCTCCCGATCGCCGCCAGCTACGCCGCCGTGGGCAATCCGGACCACCACGCCGCCGCCAGTTTCTTCGGTGCCTCCGCCATCCTTCTCTACGCGCGGCTGCTGGACCCCGCCTGCACGGGCCGACGACTCGTCTGGACCGCGGCCGGCCTTGCCGCCGTGCGTGTCGCGCTGATGCTGACCTGGCACGGAAGCGCACTCTACCTGCCGATTGGCGAGGCCGCGCTGATCCTGGCTTTCTGTGCGACCCATCGGCGAGACGCCCTGCTCGCCGACGCCGCGAGTGCGCTCGCCAGTGCGGCCTGCCTGGCGCCCTTCGTGCTGCTATCTCCGGCCGCCACCGCGGGGGCGTTTTCGGCGACAGAACTGTCCGGGCTCCACCTCCTTGGACTGGCGAGCATTGCAGGCCTCTGCCTCGCTGGCGTCGCACTCCAACGCCTGCGACCGATGCCTTCGGCGCTGGGCCGAACGCTTCGCATCACAGGGGTTGCGGGGGCCCTCGGCGCGCTGGCTCTTGCGATTCCGGAAATTCGCGAGGGTCTGCTCCACGCGCTCGACTTCGTCGCGAAGCGCGATGACTGGGGAGACACGGTCCAGGAACAGCTCCCCCTCTTCTTCTTCGAGGGCAGGCTAACGGGCCTAGGGGGCCTGATTCGCATGGGAGGCTTCGCCTTCCTGATTCCGCTCGTTCCGGTGGCTTTTGCACTCCTCGATCGGCGACCGGCCCTGCGCAACCAGGCGCGCTTCCTCTGCGCCTGGTCCCTTCTCCTCGCTGCGCTCGCGCTCTACCAGATGCGCTTCGCCAACGACTTTGCACCGGTGGCCTGCGTCGGCTTCGCACTGCTCCTTTCCATGGCAGCCGAGGGACTGGCTGCACACACCCGCCTCTCGCGACCGAGCGCCTCGGTCCTGGCCTGGGTCGTCGGGGGCGCTCTCGCGCTTCCCTCGTTTGCGCTCGCGCTCACCCCCCTCGCGGCAGCGAGCCTGTCGCACCTCGCGGGTTCGCCGAGCCCCCATGATCGTGCACTCGATTCGATCGCCGGCACGCAGTTTCGCTTCGCGCAGCGGGTCTATGACTCGACGCCAGTCCAACCCGGCTGCCGCCCCTACGATTCCCGGGAAGAACGCCCGCACTACGGCGTCCTCGCACACCCGGCCCTCGGCCACGTTCTCCACCTCGTCGCCGAACGCCCGACACCGGCGGATCCCTTCGGGCCCTACATCGGCGACGCAAACTACCGCAAGGTGATCCGATTTCTGGCGGCACCGAACGAGGCCGACGCCCTGGCACTGGCCGCCGATCTGAAAACGCCCTTCGTCGCGACCGCCGCGGGCATCGGAAGCCGCGCGGACTTTCCGATGGATCATCGACTCCACCAGGACGACGGCAGCGCTGCGGGCGACCAGCCCCACCTCGAGCGCTTTCGGCTCATCACCGAAAGCTCACTAGACGGGGTTCCGATTGCGCAGCTCTTCGGGCGCAGCGACGTGGTCCGCGTTCCCTACAAGCTCTTCGAAATCGTGGCCGGCGCTCCGCTCGAAATTCGGGCGACGCCCGGAGTCGTCGTCGAAGCGAGCCTGCGCGTCACCACCTGGAATCGCCGCGGCTTCTTCTATCGTGCGCGTGGCCGGGCCGGAAGCGACGGCTGGGCTCGCATCCGTGTCGCCTACGCCTCGGGTGCCCGCGGCGACGTCGCGACCGCCGACGCTTACGAACTGCGATCCGGCGACTGGCGCGGACGCGCCCTGGTTTCCGAGGAGGCGGTCACGAGGGGCCTGCCGGTGCGGGTGGGTGCCGAGGACGAAGCACCTCCGTCGACCTCCACCCTCCGGTAGGTCGTGAAATCGCCCTCTTGCCACGAGCTTCGGTAGTGCTTCTCGAGGAAGGCGACGAGGCGTGGGTGTCGGCCTAGTTGAAGCCGCGATTCGATTCCCTCGAGGTCGTTCGCATCGTCTTTGACGACCACGAAGAAGCGGGGGGGATGCCCCTCCAACTCGGCCAGAAGCTGCGCCTCGTGGGTCTTTGCGAGGTCGCCGAAGGCTCGGCTCAAGGGATAGTCGTAAAAGAATCGAGACACCGGCCTGAGCCCGGTGAGCCAGTAGAGCGACGGCTCGAAGCCCCACACGAAGAGCGTTCCGGCACCGCCGGATTCTCGCCGCAGACGCCGCGCCGCCGCCAACGTATCTCCGTAGTCGTAGTCTTCGCCGCCCCAGCGGTAGCCCGAGCGAACCGCGTCGGCATCGACCTTGCCCCTTGCGAACGACACCACCTCCCGCTGCCCGAGATGGGTGCCGAGATCGCGCCAATGGGGGAACGCGAGCGCGAACGCCACCAGCCAAACGAAACCCCAGGCGGCCACGCCTCCCACCTTCGGGCGCAGCGCATCGGCCGCCCCTTGCAACCCCAGGCCCGCAAGCAGCGACAACGGCAACAGCAGCACGAAATAGTGGTAGACCCAGAACTTCGCCTGGAAGAAGACTTCTCCCAGAGCGATGCCCCACAAAAGGAGTCCCGCGACCCAGAGGGCGTCGCGGCCCGGCCTCACGGCTCGCTGCGAGCCGCGGGCGTGGAGCCAAAGGAGCACGAGCCCCGCAAGCGCAGCGACGTAGAGGGGTCGCAGGGCGGCCGAAAATGGGAGGACCCCGGCGAGCCAGTCAAAACCCTGCGGCAGCTGGGCCTGCAGCCCGCCCCGGTGAATCCAATTGAACTCGACGCTCGAAAGCCAGAAGGACTCGAAGCGACCGGTCCCCGCAAAGACCGCGACCAACGCAAGTGCGGGGAGACAGACACCGACGAGTGCTGTCCCCAGCAAGCGCCGCCGCGCTTGCCTTTGCACCCCTTCGCGGGGCAGGAAGAGCAGCGCCAGAAGCCCTACCAGCGGAAGGCACGAGTACTTGAGCCATGCAATCGCGACCCCAATGGCAACTCCACCCCAAAATGCTCCCCGCCGACGCGCCAGTGGATCTTCGGCCGAACCGAGAAACCCGAGCAACGCCAACACCACCAGGGGATCGACGAAGACCTCCACCTGGGCGCTCGACCAGAAGCCGCCGAAGGCGGTCCCGGCGGAGAAGACGAGGTAGAGAACGCTCGCCGCCAGGCTCCCGCTGCGGTCGAGTCCCTGTCGGCGCGCCAGCGCGAAGAGCAGCGCCGCCGTCGCGAAGAGCGCGCTGGCGTGAAGCGCCTGAACCGCGGCGGGCGTCGCGCCGAAGAGGGCCACTCCCAGCGCGTAGACCCCGATCACGCCCACGGGCTTGTGCTCGAAAATGTCTTCGTAGAAACGGCCGCCGTCCAGCCAGGTCGAGGCTTCGGCCAGAAAGAGGCCCTGGTCGCGGCCGGGAGGCTCGACCACGTGTGGGAGCCGGACGAGCGCGGTGACGGCGAGGAGCAGCAGCATCCCAAAGCCGAGAGCGAAAGGGGATCGCCCGGCTCCAGGGGCCCGCTTCATCCAACCTCTCCGGGAGGAGGCGTGGCCCGGAGCGGATCCAGTTCGCAGCCAGCGTCGCCGTCGATCAGCCGCAACGAAGCGTCCTGGGACCAGAGTTGACAGGCCCAGCCGGCACCCGAAGTGACCGGGGCCAGCGGCTGGGAATCGCTCCCATCGGCCTCGACGCTGATCCGGGTGCCGAAGCGATCGGCCATCGCCACCCGCGAGCCGCCCTGCGAGGGGCGCTTTTTCAACCAGTCGACACAGGCTTCGACCCGCGTGAAGCGTTGCAGGCAGTCCTGAACGAGCAGGGTGGCCTGCAGACACGGCTCGCGGTCGGCACTCTTTCGTGGCGCCAATGCGAGCGCGAGACCCAGGTGGTTGATGCCCGCAATCGCCGTTGCAGACCAGGGCCGGGCCACCTCCACCGAACCAAAGCCCACTTCGGGGAGGCTGCGCCTCTGCATCCAGCCGTCGGCCGGATCGAATCGTTCGGAACGAAACACGATCCCCGAACCGCGCTCCGCGCAGTCGCTGGCACCGACCTCACAGCCGTTCGCAGGCTCGCGCGACAGATCGAGTCGGTTCTTCTCGACCAGCGCCTCGAGCGAGACGCCCGCGGCCAAAGCGATTCCGGCGAGGCGTTCTCCCTGATGAGGATAGTGGCGAACGATCTCCCGCCCGATTCCAGTTCCAAGAACCCGCCCCGTTGCCAATCCGCGAAGCCCGGGGCGCCGCCTTTGCACAGACAGTCCGTCGGCCTCGAGCGCCCGACGAATCGACTCGCGCCAGACCTCCCCCTGGGCCCGGCCGAGATCGCGCGGCGCGCCGGAGCAAGCGACAATCTCTCTCAAGCCGGCTTCGCCGAGCCGACCGCCAGCCCTTCGTTCAGCGAACCCATGCGGTAGCCGCTCGGATCGACCTCTACCTCGCGGAACCCGAGGGGGCGAATGGCTTCGACGATGCGCGCCGTCATCTCAGGGCGCTGGGCGCGGGCGAGTTCCGAAGGGTCGATCTCGATCCGCGCGAGGTCGCCGTGGTGACGCAGACGGAGCTGCCGAAAGCCGAGATCGCGAAGCCTCGCCTCGCCTTCCTCGACCTGATTCAGTCGCTCGATCGTCACCTCGGTGCCGTAGGGCAGGCGCGATGAGAGACACGCCGAAGCCGGAAGATCCGCCGTGGGAAGCCCGGCTCGCCTGGAAAGATCCCGGATCTCCGCCTTGGAGAGTCCGGCCTCGAGCAGCGGCGCACGCACAGCGTGCTCGCGTGCGGCCCGGTGACCCGGGCGGAAATCGCGGGTGTCGTCCTGGTTGATTCCGTAGGCGAGTGCGTCGAAACCCTCGGCTTCTGCGATTCGATCCATCGTTTCGAAGAGTTCGCTCTTGCAGTGGTAACAGCGGTCGGGGGCGTTGCGCCGGTAATCGGCGCGCTGCATCTCGAAGGTTTCGACGAATCGGTGTGGGATTCGAAAGCGGGTCACCACCTGCAGCGCCACGATCCGGTGCGCCTCGGGATAGGAGGGCGAAACCGCTGTCACCGCCAGCATCTGGTCGCCCAGCACCCGGTGGGCCGCAAAGGCGAGCAGGCTCGAATCCACCCCGCCCGAAAAGGCGACCAGCAGACGGCCGGCGCCCGCGAGAACGGCTTCGAGCGCGCGCTGCCGGTTTTCGATTTCGGCGTCCGGGGAGAGCATGAATCGAGAGTACGAACCTCCCCAGGAGCGGTCAAGCGGCTCCCTGTAAACCGGGATATGCTGGCCGCGGAAGGCATCGCCATGACGCGACGACACGTGGGCCTGGTGTTCGGCGGGCGATCGGTCGAGCACGCCGTTTCGATCGCCTCGGCGCAATCGATCGTCGATGCATTCGACCCCGAACGCACTCGCGTGAGCCTGCTCGCCGTCGATCCCGATGGGCGCTGGTCCCTGGGCGACGGCGCGGGCAGCCTCGAAGAAGCGTTCTCGGGAGCCGAGGTTCTCCTCACCCCGGTTCCCGGAAGGGGCCTGCTC
>CAJXIC010000031.1 GCA_913054385.1 uncultured Pseudomonadota bacterium | reverse complement strand
TTGAACCTCGGCTTCGTGTTCCTGATCCTCTTCGGCGCGATCCTGAACGGAGCCGGTGACACCACGACACCGCTCGTCGTGTCACTGGTGCAGACGGTGCTCTCGATCGGCGCGGAGTGGATCCTGATCTTCGGGAATTTCGGATTTCCGGCTTTGGGAGTCGAGGGGGCGGCGCTCGGCCTCGCGGTGGGACAGATCGCGGCGGGGGGTATCGCGCTGTGGGTGCTCTTTCGCGGCCGCAGCCGGGTGCACCTGCGGCGGCGTCACCTACGCCCGGACCCCGCGGTCTTCGCGAAACTCTTCAGGCTCTCCTGGCCGCCGGCGCTACAGATGATGGGCGGCTTCGCGGTGACCGCCTACTTCATCCGCATGATGGGCGGGTTCGGCGAAACCGCGCAGGCGGCCTACTCGATCGGTCTGCGCCTCAGCATGATCGGCCCGATGCTGGCGTTTCCCATCGCGGGGGCGGCGGCCACGCTGGTGGGGCAAGCCCTCGGCGCCGGAAACCCGCAAAGAGCCTGGCGGTCGATCTTCGTGACCCTCTGCGTCCACGCGCCGCTGCTCTGGGGCCTGGCCCTCGCCGGCTACGTCTTCCGATTCGAAATCATGCAGGCCTTCAGCAGCGATCCGGACGTCGTCGCCCTTGGCGCCGAACTCCTGGCATACCAGGCGGCTTCGTTCTTCTTCCTCGGGATCAACTTCGTGCTCTTCCGCGCACTCCAGGGCGCCGGCGACGTGATGGTCCCGATGTGGATGTCGCTCGCGAACGCATTGCTGATCACTCTCACGCTCGGCCTGTGGCTGACCCGCGGCCTGCAGATGGGACCCACCGGGATCTTCATCGCGAACCTGGCGGGCGCCGCCACGGCAACGCTCTTTCTCGCCGCCTGGACCGCCACCGGGCGCTGGACCCACGCGGTGCCTCGACCCCTCGCGATCGGAACTCCACCTAGCGCTGAGTCTGGAAGGCATCCCCCAGGTTCATGAGCGGCAGCGGCTGCGGGCTGTCGCTGTTTATGAAGTAGAGCTTCGCTCGAGACCTTGGAGGCCATCGCCAAGGTCTCGAGCGCGCGAATCTGGATGTAGGCCGAGTTCTTCGAGGCGGCGCTATTGATCTCGCGGATCTCGAAGGCGCGCGCCTCGGCGATGATCCGGATCTGCTGGGATTCTTCTTCGGCGGCCTTGCGCTTGGCCTGGGCGGCGGCGACCTGCTGCAGTTGCTCGGTGCGGAAACGCTCGAGTTCGGCTTTCTGCCGCTCGACCGCCTGCTCGCGTTCCTTCTTCTGCTCGATGGCCTTGGTGAGCACCGCCGGCAGGTTGATGTCGCGGATCAACACCGCCTTGACGATGATCCCCTTGGGCTCAAGGTAGGCCTGAAGCGCAGCCTCAAGGTTCGTCTCGAGCTGCTGCTGGGTTTTCTCGAGGAAGAAGTCCTCAGCGTTCGGAATCATCTTGCCCTGCTCGCGCACCAGCGAGCGCAGCTTCGGTGTCAGGTAGACCGCCACGGCCTGGGCCTGGCTGCCCACCTCCTGCAGGATCTTTGGAGCCATCGCCCCGTTGATCTGGTACTGGACGCTGAGGTCGAGCTTCGTCTGTAGCTGATCCTGGGTCGGAACCTGGGCCTGTTCCTTGAGGGTCTTCTCACGGGTGTCGTAGTCGACCCAGGTGTAGAGCGGGTTCACCGGGAAGTGCAGTCCCTCGGGATAGGGCTGCGGCATGACCTCGCCGAAGAACACCGCCACCGAGACGAAGCCCGGCGGAACAGTCTTGAGAAAGCGCTGTCCGAAAAAGAAAATCAGCATCAAGACAATGCCAATGGCCGCGAATCGCGAATTCATACGTACTCCTAAAGGGACGGGTGGATGGCGCCCCGGGGCCGGGAGCTTACACCTTCCTTTGCATCGCCGACGAGGCTCATTCATCATGGGGCCAGCGAAGGGAAGCCCCCTCGCCTGGAGATTCCAGCCAATGCGCTTTCGCCTGCTCGCCCTCGATGCCGACGGATCGCTGCTCGACCCTGAGGGGCAGCTGCGGCCGCGGGTGCGCGAGGCTGTGGCGGAGGCGCGCCGGCGCAGCTGCGAGGTGGTTCTTTGCACTGGGCGCCGTCACCGGACCGCCCGGGGCATCCTCGAGGCACTCGACCTCGACGGACCCGCGGTGGTCCAGAATGGCGTCCGGGTCGTCGACGGCCCGAGCGGCCGAACGCTCCGCGGCCGCTACCTGCCCGAAGACCTGTATCCCGCGGTAATCGAGGTCGTGCGCCGTTTCGGGCCCCCGCTCGTGTACATCGACTCTCCCCAGCGTGACATCGACATCGTGGTGGACGACGCCGGGGGCGGCCACCCCTTCCAGCAGGACTACGTCGCTTCGAACCTCGAGGTGATCCGCGAAGTCGACAGTCTCGAGTCCAAGCCCGCGGAGCCCGTGGTGATGGTGAGCTGCATGGCCGACTCGAAGACCCTCGACGGCCTCGAAGCCGCGGCCCGGCGCGAACTCGGCGAGCGCATCGACACCCACCACATTCACAACAAGATGTACGACGGGCACATCCTCGAAGTGCTCTCGGCGAAGGCCAACAAGTGGAACGCGGTTCGCACAGTGGCCGAGGAACTCGGCATCGCCCCGGCCGAGATCTTCGCGCTGGGCGACGACGAGAACGATCTGCCGATGATCCAGGGCGCGGGCCTCGGCGTGGCGATGGCGAATGCCAAGCCCGCCGTGCGCGACGCCGCGGATTTCGTCACCGCATCGAATGCAGAAGACGGGGCCGCCCAGGCCATCGAGCGCTTTGTGCTGGGGGCCTGATCGGCCTCAGGCGATGGCGCCCTCTTCGCGCAGCTTCGCGATGCGCGAGCCTGCAAAGCCCCAGTCCGCGAGCGCCTCGTCCGTGTGCTCGCCGGGCGTCGCCGGTCCGCGAACGATCTCGGGCGCGGTGCGGCCAAAGCGCGGGGCCGGTGCGGGTTGCAGCGTGCCCTCGAAGTCGCGGAAGGTGCCGCGCTGCTTCATGTGGGGATGGTTCGGCGCCTCAGCCATCGAGAGCACCGGCGCGAAACAGATGTCGGTGCCCTCCATGATGCTGCACCACTCGTCGCGGCTCTTCGTACGGAAGATCGCGGCAACTCGCTGCTTCAGCGCGGGCCACTGGCTGCGGTCCATCTGGGCGGGAAGGTCTTCACCTTCGAGGCCCAGTTTTTCGAGCAACTCGCGATAGAACTGCGGCTCGATCGAACCGATCGACACGAAGCCAGCGTCGCTCGTTTCGTAGACGTCGTAGAAGTGCGCGCCGGTGTCGAGAATGTTGCTGCCGCGCTCGTCGTTCCAGGCCCCCCAGGCGCGCATGGTGTGCATCATCGTCATCAGCACCGAGGCGCCGTCGACCATGGCGGCATCCACCACTTGCCCTTGTCCCGAACGTTCACGCTCGAGCAGTGCACAGACCACGCCAAAGGCGAGGAACATGCCGCCGCCGCCGAAGTCGCCGACCAGGTTGAGGGGCGGCACCGGGGCTTCGCCGCGCCGGCCAATGGGGTCAAGCGCCCCTGCGAGGGCGATGTAGTTGATGTCGTGGCCGGCCACCTGGGCCAGGGGGCCCTCCTGGCCCCAGCCGGTCATGCGCCCGTAGACGAGCTTCGGATTGCGCTCGAGACAGACGTCGGGACCCAGCCCCAGGCGCTCCATCACGCCGGGGCGAAAACCCTCGATCAATGCGTCCGCGCCCGCCACCAATTCGAGCACGACCTCGACGCCGCCCGCCTGCTTCAAGTCGACGGCGACGTTGCGGCGATTGCGGTTCAGCATGTCCGGCGGCGGCGTGCGCCCACTGCTGACGTTGGCCGCGCGATCGATGCGCAGCACCTCGGCCCCCATGTCCGAGAGCATCATGGCCGCGAAGGGCCCCGGGCCAATGCCGGCGATTTCGAGAATCTTAAGACCTTCGAGGGGACCCATTCGATCGTTCTCCCATGGCTCGGCGGGCACGAGGCTTGCGGGCGCGCGCGGCCCGCGCATCATACCCCAGCAAAAGAGCGGGACGACACAGCGTTACCGGTGACGGGAGGCCGATGAAGATTGCGATTCTCGGAGGCGGCGCGGTCGGGCTCGGCCTGGGTGCCACTCTCCACGCGGCGGGATGTGCGCCTCGCATCGTCGTGCGCAATGCAGCCACCCGGGCCGCACTCCAAGCGCGCGGACTCCATCGATTCGGATTCTTCGATCCGGTGGCGATCGCGCCGGAGCAACTCGAACTCCTGTCGGACCCGGCCGCGCTGGCGAATGACCCTCCCGACATCGCCCTCGTGTGTACGAAAACGACTGCCAACCCGGAACTCTCCCGGGTGCTCGAAGACGCCTTCGGGGGAACGCCGCCGCCCACGAAGTGGGTCTTCTGCCAGAACGGCTGGGGCTCTGAGCGCGCCTTCGCCGGCTGGCTGCCCGAAGCGCAGCTCTTCCACGCCCGGGTGATCACCGGCTTCCGTCGCGCACGCGAGAACGAAATCGAAATCACCGCCCACGCCCAGCCGATCGCCGTGGGAAGCCTCTTTCGCGAACCGGCGTCGGCCCTCGGCTCACTCTGCGACCGCATCGCCGCGGGCGGCTTGCCCTGCGCCTTTACCAGGGGGATCGGTGCCGAACTATGGGGCAAGATGCTCTACAACTGCGCCCTCAATCCCCTCGGTGCGCTGCTCGAAGTCGCCTACGGCGAACTGATCCAGCGCCCGCCGTCGAAGGCGCTGGTCGAGTCGGTGGTGGTCGAGATCTTCGCCGTGCTCGCCGCCGCCGAGTTCGAAGCCCCGTGGCCCGACGCCGGAACCTATCTCGAGGTCTTTTACCGGGAACTGCTGCCGCCGACCGAGCGCCACCGCTCCTCGATGCTCCAGGATCTCGCCGCAGGTCGCCGCACCGAGATCGACGCCCTCTGCGGCGAAGTCGTGGCGCTCGGAGAGCAGGTGGGCGTCGCCACCCCGGTGAACGCGGCACTCGTCACGCTGCTGCGGGCGCGCGAAGCGCGGGGTCCGTCCTCCGCCGCAACCAGACTCAGCGCCCCTTGAACTCGGGCGTGCGCTTCTCGAGAAAGGCGCGCACGCCTTCTTGGTAGTCGGAGCTGTCGTAGCAGGCGCGGATCGACGCCGAGATCGCCTCACCATCGCGCTCGGCGCGGTCGCGCGACAGTTCGCGCATGACGCTTTTTGCGCTCGCGAGGGTGAGCGGCGCGTTCGCTGCGATCGAAAGCGCTGTCTCTCGGACGAAGGCGTCGAGATCGGCCTTCGGCAACACGCGATTCACCAGCCCCACCCGCAAGGCCTCGGCAGCATCGAGGCGCCGGGCCGTGAAGAAGATCTCCTTTGCGGCGGGCAAGCCCACCGTCGCCACCAGGGTCTCGATCCCCGCCGCCCCGTAGCCGAGGCCCAGGCGCGCCGCCGGGATGGCAAAGACGCCGTCGTCGGCGCTGTAGCGAAGGTCCGCGGTGAGCGCGATGGCACAACCGCCGCCGACGCAGAAGCCGTGGATCGCCGCCAGCACCGGCTTCTGGATCGCCGCCAGCGCTTGCATCGCATCCTGGTTCTCGCGGTCGTAACGCGCGGCCCCCTCGCCGCTGCGATTCTGCTGGAACTCGGAGATGTCGGCCCCGGCGGCGAAGGCTACGTCGCCTGCGCCGCGCAGGATCACTACGCGCACGGCGGGATCGGCATTGATTTCCGCCGCAACCTCGGGCAGGCGCTGCCACATCGCCGCGGTGATCGCGTTGCGACGTTCGGGGTGGTCGAAGACGATCCACCCAAGCGGCCCCTCGCGGCGCGTCTCGATCCGGCCCGGCATGGAACAAAACCTAGCAGCCCGGCTCAGCCCCCGAAGACGCGTCGGAAAACGCGTCGAGCACTGCCAACAGCACGCGGGCCTTGTCGAGGCTCTCGCGGTACTCGGCCTCGGGATCCGAATCCATCACCACGCCGCCGCCCACGTGGAGGTAGGCGCGCCCATCCTTCAAGAGGAGGGTTCGAATCACCACCGAGAGATCGACGCCCCCGCGCACGTCGAAGTAACCGAGCGCCCCGGAATAGACCGCGCGACGAACCGGCTCGAGCCGGTCGAGCAGACGCATCGCCGCGATCTTCGGCGCCCCGGTCATCGACCCGGGCGGGAAGGAAGCCGCCAGCGCGTCGAGGGCATCGCACTCGGGGCGCAAGAGACCGCGAATCGTCGAAACCAGGTGATGGACCGTGGCAAAGGCCTCGGCCCGCATCAGCGAGGGAACCTCGACGCTGCCCGGCTCGCAGACCCGCCCGAGATCGTTGCGCACCAGGTCGACGATCATCAGGTTCTCGGCGCGGTCCTTGGCGGAGTGCAGCAGCTCGCGCGCATTTTTCGCGTCCGCTTCGAGATCGACCTCGCGAGGCCGCGTGCCCTTGATCGGGCTGCTCTCGGCGATGCCGTCCGGCGTCACGCGCAGGAAGCGCTCGGGCGAACTCGAGAGAACCGTCACCTCCGGCAGCTGCAGGAAGGCCCCGAAGGGCGCTGGGTTCTGGGTTCGCAGGCTTTGATAGAGCGCGAGGGGGTCTCCCTCGAAGGGAAGGTCCATGCGCTGGGTGAGGTTCGCCTGGTAGCAATTCCCTGCGCGGATCTCCTCGCGCACCAGCGCGACGCTCTTGGCGTAGCGATGCGCGTCAAAATCCGCACGCAGACCGCGCACGCGGGACACCTCTGGGTGCGGAGGCCTTCGATGGGGAGCCGTTCGAGGCGGGCCGGCACGCTGCTTGATGCCTTCGGCCCAGGTCGCGCCCCGCGCTGCCGCCTCGCGCGCAGCCCGGGTGGCCTCGCCATGGGACTCGCCGAAGCCCAGGCCGAAGACGCACAGGGCATCGTCGCGATGATCGATGACCAGTACCTGGTCGACCAGGAGCACGACGGCATCCGCGAGACCGAGGTCATCCCGCGTGTGAAAGGCGATGTCCTCGACCTGGCTTCCGAACTCGTAGCCGAGGTAGCCCACCGCACCGCCGACAAAGGGAGCCTCTCCGCACGCTGCTCGATCCGCATGGCGAGCGGGGAGGCGCGGCAGCAGGGTCCGCAGCGTGGCGAGCGGATCCCCCCGCAACAGCGTCCGCCCCGGCTCGAGGTCGGAACGCACTGCGCGCAGGCAATCGACCTCGACATCGTCGCCTCGTACCCGAAGCACAGCGTAGGGATCGGCGCCCATGAAGGAATGACCCGCGTCCGCAGGATTTCCGGCGGCGCTGTCGAGCCACCAGCAGAAGGCTTCGCCCTGCAACCGCTCGAAGAGGAAGAAGGCGTCACGGACCGTGCCGAGCTTCCGCTCGTGCAATGCACAGCGAGCGCCCGGTATGCCGAGCCAGCTATTCGGCCAATCGACAGACATCTCGATGCCTCCGCCCATGGCGATCCGATCGCGATCGACGATCTTAGGGATGCGCCCGCGCACCGCCAAGCCGAAACCGAAGCTGCAAAGCACAGAATGCCAAAGGAAGCCCTGCCTTGATGGGGTATCCTGCCCCGCGTGAACCGCTACTGCTTCTACCACGCCGGCTGCCCCGACGGCTTTGGCGCCGCCTTCGCGGTATGGACCGTCTGGGGGGGCGACGCGAAGTACGTCGCGCGCGGTCACGATGACGATCCCCTCGACGCCACCCGCTACGAAGGCGCCCATGCCACCTTCGTCGACATGGCGCCGAGCAACGAAGAGATCCGTTCGCTCGGCGAATGGATCGCCGGTCTCACGGTCCTTGACCACCACGTAACGGCCCGCGACCGCTTCGAGTCCGACCCGGGCGTCGTCGCGCTGGCCGAGGCCGCGGGCTACCGGGTGCACTTCGATCTGGAGCACTCCGGCGCCATGCTCGCGTGGCAGCACTTTCGCGAAGGCGAGGAGCCCCCTCCCCTACTCCGTTACGTCGAGGACCAGGACCTCTGGGCCTGGAAGCTGCCGCAGTCCGAAGAGGTGAACGCTGCGATCGCTTCGTACCCTCGCAGTTTCGAAGCCTGGTCAAAGCTCATCGAGAAACCGATCGACGAACTCGCCGAAGAAGGCGCTTCGATCCTGCGCTCGAATCGCATCCACGTCGAGCGCAGCCTCTCCCACACGCATCTGGTGCGCATCGGTTCGAAACGCATCGAAGCCGTGAATGCCACCGAGAACAAAAGTTCCCTGGGCCACGCCATCGCCGAGCGCGCGCGCTTCGGCGACCGCTGGGCCTGCGTCTACCGTCTGTCGGGCGACCGCGTGAATGCCACGCTCTATTCGATCGGCGACCTCGACGTGGCGACGGTGGCCGTCTCCCTCGGCGGCGGCGGCCACAAGAACGCGGCGGGCTTCAGCGTAAAACTCGAAGACTGGCTGGCGAACTACCTCTAGCCCGCAGCGCTTTCGCTCAACTCCGCTTCGGCGGGGGTGAGGGTGCGCATCGCCAGCGCGTGGATCTCGCTCTGCATCTCCGCGGCGAGCACCTCGAAAACGAGCCGCTGCCGCGCGACCCGCGAGAGTCCGTCGAATCGGTTCGCCACGATCAGCGCGCGAAAGTGCCCTCTGCCGCTCTTCGCCCCGGCATGGCCCGCATGCAGGTGGCCCTCGTCGACCACCTCGACGCGCTGGGCATCGAGACCCTCGCGGAGCTTCTTCTCGATCCAGTCAACCCTCTCTTCGGGCTCCACGGCGCGAACTCCCTCAGTCCTTGGGAAGGCCCAGGATGCGCTCGGCAATGATGTTCTTCTGGATGTTCGGCGTGCCGCCGCCGATCACCACATCGGGCCAGTTGAGCGACAGGTCCTGCCAACGCCCGCCGTCCAGGGTGCCCTCGCCCTTTCGCACCGCCGCGTCGCTGCCAAGGATCTCGAGAGCGAGTTCGCCGAGGTCGACCTCGAGTTTTGCCCGGAGCAGCTTGTTGACCGATGTCTCGCTGCCGAGGGGCTCGCCCTTCAGTTGCTTCGTGAGGAAACGCATCCCGTTGAGGCGCATCGCCTCGATCTGGGTCTCGGCCTCGAGGATCCGGCGCCGAATCGAAGGCGCTTCGATGGCCGGACGGCCGTTTTTCACCTTCCGCCTGGCGAGATCCCCAATTTCTGCGATGCGGCGGATCAAGCCGTGGACCTCGGCGATGCTCGAGCGTTCGCTGGCCAGGGCCGAAATCGTCACCTGCCAGCCCTGCCCCTCCTCGCCCAGGCGGTTCTCGACCGGTACGCGCACGTCGTCGAAGAAAACCTCGGCGAACATGGCACCGCCCGACATGTTTCGGATCGGGCGCACGTCGATTCCCTTTGTATCCATCGGAACGAGCAGGCAGGTAATGCCGTCGTGCTTGGTCAGGACAGCGGTCTGGGTGCGAACCAGGAGAATCATCCACTTCGACCACATCGCGATCGAGGTCCAGATCTTCTGGCCGTTGATTACGTACTCGTCCCCCTCGCGCTCACAGCGGCACTTGAGCGAGGCCAGGTCGCTGCCGGAATCGGGCTCGGAGTAGCCCGTGCACCAGTGGTAGGTGCCGTCGAGAATTTCGGGGACGAAGCGCTGCTTCTGCTCATCGGTGCCGTACTGGATGATCGCAGGCCCCACCCAGGCCAGACCCATGAAGCAGCTTCCGAGGGGCGGCGCCTTCCGCTGCGCCATCTCGTCCTTCAGGATCACCTGCTCCATGATGCTGCCGCCGCCGCCGCCCACTTCCCGGGGCCACGAGAACCCGACCCAACGCTTTTCGCGAATCTTCTGAAACCAGGTGCCGACGAAATCATCCGCCCGCTCGCCCTCGGGCAGCAAATTCTCGTCTAGAAAACTCCGGACCTCGTCGCGGAAGGCCTCTTCTTTCGGACTCAACTGAAAATCCATTACGCGTCTCCGAGAGCGGCCAGGCGCTCGTAGTGGTAGTCGGCGTCTCCGAAGCTCGGGCGCAGCCACTTCGTCCGTTTCAGGTAGAGCTGGATGTCGTACTCCCAGGTGTACCCGACGCCCCCGTGGAGCTGGACGCAGTCGATGCCGAGCTTCGGCAAGGCACAGCTGGCGTAGGCCTTGGCACGCGAAACCGCCACCGACGCATCGTCGGCTCCTTCGTCGAGGGCCCAGGCGGCGTAGTAGGCGAGCGACTTGATCGACTCGATGTCGACGAACATCTCGGCCAACGGGTGCTTCACGCCCTGGTAGGTTCCGATCGGCTTGCCGAACTGCTCACGCTCGTTCGCAAACTGGACGGTGATCGCGAGTGCGCCCTCGGCGGCTCCCACGCCTTCGGCGGTGACGAGTGCCGCGCCGATTTCGAGGAGCGCTTCGAGAGTTTCTCCGGCATCCGCACTCGCCAGCACGGCGTCGGAACCCAGCACCACGCCGTCGAGCCGCAGCGCACCGATCGACTTCGACGGGTCAAGGGCCTCGAAGCTTTCGACCTCGACGCCGGCAGCCCCGCGTTCGACCAAACCCAGACCGATGGCGCCGCCGGGCGCGCGGTAGCTCACGACGAAGAGATCCGCCGCGGGGGCATCGGCCACGGCGCATTTTGCGCCGTCGAGTCGCAGGCCGCCATCGGTCTCGCGAGCCTCGAGCCGCACGTGATCGACCCCCAGGCCGTCGCCCACTTCGAGGTGCGCGAGGGTTCCGATCTTCGTGCCCTGCGCCAACTCGGGGAGCCAGCGCGCCTGCTGCAGGGGGCTCCCGCAGAGCGCGATGGCGCGCGCCGCCAGGGAATTCGAAATGAGGGGCGAGGGGCAGAGGGTCCGCCCGGTTTCTTCGAGCACGACCAAAAGCGTCACCAGGTCGAGTCCGACCCCGCCGTGCTCTTCGGGAACCAGCAGGCCCGTCCAGCCGAGTTCGGCCATCTGGGCCCACAATTCTCGCGAGAAGCCCTCGGGTGTCTCCACCCACTTCCGCACGTTTGCGATGGGAGCGTGCTGATCGAGAAACTTGCGCGCCTCGCCGCGCAGCAGTTCCTGTTCTTCCGTAAAGCCGAAGTTCATCTGGATCCTCTGGGTCGATGGGCTGGGGCCGCGTGGGCGAGTCCGCAACCAGCGGGGGCGGCCCGGAGCGCCGGGGCAAGGGGCCCGGTCAATCGCGCCCACGGAGGTTAGGCGATGGGCCGGCCCCGAAAAAGAGCCCCCGGCGCGGCAAACGCAAGACGGGGCGCCGGACCCCACGGCCCGACGCCCCGCTCTGTGGGCACGCCCCGCCACCGGCTTCGCCGGGACGTGGCGAAAGACCGCCTAGGCGGTCTCGATCGGCACGTTTCTCACTTCCGGGTGTGCAGGCTCCCGGCGCGGCACCTCGACCCGGAGCACGCCGTCCGCGTACTGCGCGGACACCTTCTCCTCGTCGATCGGCGCGCTGAAACGCAGGCGCCGCTCGAAGCGACCACTGCGCGTCTCGATCCGACGCGGGCCGCTTGCCGCTTCTTCGTGCTGGCTCTTCTTCTCGCCCTTCAGGGTGAGAACGCCATCCTCGACCTCGACTTCGAAGTCTTCCTGCGTGAGCCCCGGAAGCTCCGCGGTCACGCTGTAGGTTTCATCCGAGCAGCTGACGTCGATCTGCGGAACGAACGCGCGACGGGTCTCCCCGACGAGTTGCGACCGGCCGACTCTCGACCAGCCGAAAAATTCGCCTGCGAAACGATCTGCGTCCCGCCAACTCGCGAGCGTGTCGGTCCCTCGGTACCGGGGAATCATTGCATACGCCATATCCTGTTTCTCCTTTTTCCTTGTGGCCCTCGTGGGCCGCGGAGAACGTGTGCACGGAGGAGCCAACGTCAAGCCCGCCCGCCAAGA
>CAJXIC010000030.1 GCA_913054385.1 uncultured Pseudomonadota bacterium | reverse complement strand
CGCCGCGTCTCGACAACCTGGCGTCGTGCCACGCGGCGCTGCTGGCGTTGATCCAGGCCGGAGAGGCTTCCCACGAGGCGCCGACCCGCGTGATCGTCTTTAGCGATCACGAGGAGGTCGGGAGTCGCAGCGCCCAGGGCGCCGCCGGGCCTTTTCTGCACGACGTCCTCCTGCGCATCGTCGACGGCTTCAAGGGCGGCGATCCCCAGGGCCTGCAGCGGGCCGTTGCGCAATCGATGCTGATCTCCGCGGACATGGCGCACGCGGTCCACCCGAACCATGCCGATCGCCACGAGCCGAACCATCGCCCCCGGGTCGGCGGCGGGCCGGTGATCAAGTCGAATGCCAACCAGTCCTACGCCAGCGATGCCGGGACCGCCGCCGTGTTCCGAAGGCTGTGTGCGCGGACGGGGGTCGACGTGCAAGATTTCGTGACCCGCAGCGATCTCGGTTGCGGGTCGACGATTGGGCCGATCACCGCGGCGCGCGTGGGGATCCGCACGGTCGACGTCGGCAACCCGATGCTGTCGATGCACTCGTGCCGCGAGTTCGCCGGCAGCGCGGATGTCGAGCCGATGGTGCGGGTGCTCGAAGCCTTCTTTCGCGACGTCGGCTGACGCCCTCGGCTCCCGGGTGAATCAGCGAGCGAGGACCGAGCGACCGATGACCTTGAGTTCGAGGATCGGCTTCACGCCCTCGAAGATCGGCAGCACCTGGGCGTCGACGACGTAGCGGCTGATCGGATACTCCTCGGCGTAGCCCCAGCCGCCGTGCATCAACTGCCCGCTCTGCGAGACCTCCACCGCGACATCACAGGCGAGGAGTTTCGCCTGGGCCGCCAACGGCGCGGCGCTCCGCTCGTCCTCGTCGAAGGCGACGGCGGCCGAGTAGGTGATGGCCCTGGCGGCGGTGAGCAGTGCCATCATTTTTCCCAGGGTGAACTGGGTGAGTTGGAAGGCCGAGAGCACCTGCCCGAACTGTTCGCGATCGCGGATGTAGGTGACGGTCTCTTCGAGCGCGGCCTGGGCGAGCCCGCTAGCGCGGCCGCCGGTCTGTAGGCGACCGGCGGCGAAGCCGGCCATCTGCAGGTAGAAGCCGCGGCCCTCGCCCGCGGCGCCGCCGACGAGGTTTTCCTCGGGAACGAAGTAGTTATCCAGTTGCAGCGTGAAGGAGTGCATCCCGCGGTAGCCCGGGGTCGCGTCGGCCTTGCCGCTCAGCCGGCCGCCGCCGGGCTGCGTGGTTTCGAATTCGTGGCCGTCAAAGGATTCCTTCGGGACGATGAAGAGGGAGAGTCCCTTCGCCCCCTTCGAAGCGTCCGGGTCGGTCCGCGCGAGCAGCGCGAGGATGTCGGCTCGGCCGGCGAAGGTGCACCACGATTTCGGCCCGTTGATCACCCATCCCTTTTGGCCGTCTACGTCGGCGCGTTCGGCGCGACACTTCACCGAGGCGACGTCGCTGCCGATGTCGGGCTCGGTGACCGCCACGCCCACCATGATTTCGCCCGAAGCGATGCGCGGCAGCCAGGCCGCCTTCTGCTCCTCGGTGCCTCCTCCAAGGAGCGCTTTCGCCAGGATCTCCGGGCGCGTGATCAGCGAGCCGGCCGCGGCCAGCGACGCCCGCGAGAGTTCTTCCGTGGTGAGGATCATCGCGAGATTGCCCATCTCGACGCCGCCGTAGGCCTCGGGCACCGAGAGCCCGAAGAAGCCGAGTTTGCCCATGCTCGAAATGAACGCCTCGGGCACGATCTCGTCGTTGCGGTGGATGCGTTCGGCGTGCGGCAGCACTTCGTTCACCCCGAATTCGCGTACCTGGTCGCGCACCTGCTCGTGCATTTCGTCGAGGGGCCAGTCGATGCGGCCACCGGCCTCGATGGCGCGGCGCCCGAGATCCCGGACCAGGGCTTCGCCGGTCGCGCGGCGCAGCAGGGACCGCACGGGCGCCGGGAAGGCCTCTTCGAGGGCGGCTTCGCCGATCCCGAGTTCGTCGACGAGCGGTGCCAGGCGGTCGTGGATGCGCTTCGCCAGTTCTGCCGCCGCCAACGTGCACGCGAGTTCGAAATCGCTACTCGCCCTGCCTTCGGCCTGGGCCCTCTCGAGGTGTACGAGCGTTTCGTCGAGTGCGCGGGCTTCGGTCGCCGCGTAGGCCACGCGTTCTGCGAGAACCTGGTGATCGTCGATGCGGCGGCCGCCTTCCGTAATTTCCACGGCGCTCTTGCGCGCGCGTTCGAACAGGTCAGCTGCGGCGGCCTGCAGTTGGCGGGCTTCTTCAATGCGGAGGCCATCACTCATCGACTTTCGATCCTTCGCCTTCCGGGAGGGCCCGCCGAGGCACGAAGGGGCTCGCGACAAGGGGCTGCTGGGGGGGGAGCGTGTGCGGGCGGGATGCGCCCGGGACACGAGGCCGCGACGATAGCGCAGCGCGCTACGCGGACTCCGGTGCGAACCAGGACTCGAGTTCTCGGACCAGCGCCGGGCTTCCGAGCACCACCCCGAACTTGCCGTCTGGCAGCGTTCGCGTGCGAAATTCGCCGCCGGCTTCCTTCACGAGCAGTGCCGAGGGGGCGCAGTCCCAGAGGTTGAGTTCGAGGTCGACCATGGCGTCGACGGCTCCCGAGAGCACCCGGCTGTGCCCGAAGGCGTCGGTGTACCCGCGCAGGACGGGGAGTTCGCGCGCCATGCGCTCGAAGAGTGGACGCTGCCCCGCTAGATCGAAACAGTAGGCGTCGCCATGGGCAATCATCGCGCGGCGGAGGTCGCTTTCCGTCGAGACCCGGACACGTTCGCCGTTGCACAGGCAGCCCCCGCCCCGTACCCCGGTGAAGCGCTCCTCGATCCCCGGAAGATCGATCAGCCCCACAACGCTCTCTCCGTCCTGCTGTAGCGCGATCAACGTCGAATAGAGCGGGATTCCGCGGGTGAAGGCCACGGTGCCGTCAATCGGGTCGATCACCCAGCGGTAGCGCGAGTCGGTCGCCCCTTCGGCGCCCCCCTCTTCGCCCAGAATGGCGTGCTCGGGAAATTCGCGTCGGATGACTTCGCGGATGACGCGCTCGGCGGCGCGATCGGCTTCGGTGACCGGTGATCCGTCTTCCTTGGTTTCGACCGGGACGCGCCGATAGCGCGGCTGGATCTCCGCGCGCGCCGCATCCGCGGCCTCGCAGGCAACCGCCAGCGCCCGCTCGAGTTCGTTGCGCGGGAGGTTCGCGGTCATTCGCCGGCCGGATCCAAAGCTTCGGCGAGCCGGCGCAGGCGCTCGAAGGGATAGATTCCGGTGTCGTGTCCATCGCTCCAGGCGATCTGGATTGCGTAGCGCCCCACCGACTCGATGCGCTTCGGGCGAACGTCCTCGGGAATCTTCTTCGGGTCGAGCTTCGGCTCACCGCTCCATTCGTCGGTGCATTCGGCGCAGCCACAGGCCAGCCGAAGGTCGCGCACGCCGTAGCGGGACTCGACGCCGTCGGTCCAGGTGATCGAGAGCGTTTCGGCGTCGAGTTGGCGAATGCTGCGGGGTATTGCTGCGCCGTCGGCCGGGGTCTGGGAAGCCATGCGGCGAGGATACCGCTCGCGCTGACCTGTCGCGCGGCTTGGCCAACTGCTAACTTCACCCACAGTGGGACGCGAAGACGCGATTGCCATCCTGGGGGGGACCGGAGACCAGGGTCTCGGGTTGGCGCTGCGTTTTGCCAAAGCCGGCCGACCGGTGGTGATTGGCTCGCGAAAGCTCGAGCGCGCCCTTTCGGCGGCCGCAGAAGTGGCGTCGCTGGTCCCAGGAGCGGACGTCGTCGGCCTCTCGAATGAGGACGCGACCCGGCGAGCCGAGATCGTGATTCTGTCGGTTCCCTTCGAGTTCACTGCAGCCACGGTGAAAAGTCTTCGCGAGGTTCTTGTCCCGGGTCAGGTGCTCGTCTCGATGGCGGTGCCGCTGGCGACGGCGATCGGCGACGGTGCGGTGCGAACACTCGGCATCTGGCAGGGCTCCGCCGCCGAAATGGTGCAGGCCCTCGCGCCGAAGGGCATCCCGGTGGTGTCGGCCTTCCAGAACGTATCGGCACACCGCCTGCGCGATCTCGACCACCCGGTTGAGTGCGATGTGGTGGTGTCCGGGCAGAAGGCGGCGCGGCAGCGCGTGATCGAACTCTGCGCGCTGGTCCCAGGCTTGCGGGGCCTCGACGGGGGGGTGCTTGCGAATGCGAGGATCGTCGAGGACCTGACGGCGCTGCTGATCGGTCTGAATATCCGCCTGAAGGTCCCCGAGGGGCTTGGAATTCGTCTGACGGGACTTCCGCCCGTCGAGTGACCTCCGAAGTTCCGGATCTGAGGCCGAATATCCAGCAAATTCAGTATGTTGCGGATCTTTCTGCTACGGGGGAGCCGGCCGATGGGGCGGGGTAGGGCGTGGACCGGGTAGTTCGGTCTACGCGAAGGTCGCGCAACGCCTTCAAACTCAAGGACTTGTGGTTGTATTACCCGCGAGACCCCATATTTTGTATGTAGCTCGCTTGACGTTTCGATTGCGTAGCAGTAAACCGGATCTTCACGGGGATGTGATGCCGCCTCTGTAGCCTGGGGGGGTCGCAACTTGGCGGTTGTGGGAGGAGGCATGAGCTTGAGAAAGGATGGAGGATCCGACTCTTGCTCGGGGGCGCCGAGGGTTCTCGGCGCCCTTCTCATCTGCCGAAATCCGGGTCTCGCGGGCCCAGGGGGGGTGTCGACCCATTCAGGTTGAGGTCGTCCCGTTCCAGTTCGAGTGCGAATGATCGGGAACCGGGAACGGCTGGAAACCGAGAACCCAGCAAAAGATCTGCGGGTCGGGAACCGCGCAGAGCCAACGAGAGCGAAAGCGGGCGAGTGAGCCCAGAAAAAATTCCGGGTCCATCCAGATCGGGGTCCACCCCAATCTGGCAGACCTGGCAGGACAAGAAGCGACCCGGTGGGCCGCTAGGCAAGGCGAGGTGAGGTATGAGCGAGGATCGGATCGAAACCACGGGCCAGAAGGGGTCGCCTTCGAAAAAACCCAGCCGTACCGGCCCGACCGCCGTCGGCCCCCGGAAGGCGCGAAGCGAGCGACCGCGCGGTCTCGAGATCCCGCGCTACTTCACAAAGCCCGGAGAAAACCCCTTCGACGCGGTCGAATGGGGGCGGCGCACGGCGAAGATCTCCAACGAAAATGGCGAGACGGTCTTCGAGCAGACCGATTGCGAGGTTCCCGTCGCCTGGTCGCAGCTCGCCACCAACGTGGTGGTATCGAAGTATTTCCGTGGCCACCTCGAAACGCCCGAGCGCGAAACGAGCGTGAAGCAGTTGATTGGCCGCGTGGTCGGCCGGATCCGCGACTGGGGCAGCGAAGCGGGCTACTTCCGGGATGAAACCGCGGCCCAGAATTTCGCGGACGAGCTGACCTACCTGCTCGTCCACCAGAAGATGGCCTTCAACAGTCCCGTCTGGTTCAACCTCGGCGTCGAGGGCACTCCCCAGCAGGCCAGCGCCTGCTTCATCAACGCCGTCGACGACACCATGGAATCGATCATGGACCTCGCCAAGACCGAGGCCATGCTCTTCAAGGGAGGTTCCGGGGCCGGCTCGAACCTCTCGAAGATCCGCTCTTCCCGCGAGACCCTGACGGGAGGCGGCGTCGCCTCGGGCCCGGTCTCGTTCATGAAGGGTTTTGACGCCTTTGCGGGCGTGATCAAGTCGGGCGGGAAGACCCGGCGTGCGGCAAAGATGGTGATCCTCAACGTCGATCACCCGGACGTGCGCGACTTCATCCAGTCCAAGTCCTCGGAAGAGGAGAAGGCCTGGTCGCTGATCGACGCCGGCTACGACGGCGGCTTCAATGTGAGCGGCGGGGCCTACGACTCGGTCTTCTTCCAGAATGCGAACCACTCGGTTCGGGTGACGGATGGCTTCATGCGCGCCGCCGAGGCCAACGCCGACTGGACGACCCACGCCGTCACCACCGGTGATCCGGTGGAGACGTTTCGCGCCGCGGACCTGCTACGCGAGATGGCCGAGGCCGCCCACGTCTGCGGTGACCCCGGGATCCAGTACGACTCGACCATCAACCGTTGGAATCCGGTGAAGGCCTCCGGGCGGATCAACTCGAGCAACCCCTGCTCGGAGTACATGTTCCTCGACGACACCGCGTGCAACCTCGCGAGTCTGAACCTGATGACCTTCCTCGACGACGAGGGACGCTTTGCGGTGGAGGATTTCCGGCGGGCGGTAGCCCTCACGATCCTCGCCCAGGAAATCGTGGTGGACCCGGCCGACTACCCGACTCCCGCCATCGACCGCAATTCGCATCTGTTTCGCCCGCTGGGGCTCGGTTATGCCAACCTCGGCGCGTTGCTGATGAGCTTCGGGCACCCCTACGACAGCGACGAGGGGCGGAACCTCTCGGGGGCCATCACCGCATTGATGTGTGGCCAGGCCTATCGCACCAGTGCAGAAGTCGCCGAGGTGATGAAGCCCTTCCCGCGCTACCGCATGAATCGCAAGCCCTTCCTCGAGGTCATCGAGATGCACCGCGCCGCAGCCCAGGCGCTGCCCGAGGCCGGCGTGCCGAGTGACCTTCTGGAAGCGTCCCGCACGAGCTGGGACGAGGCCCTGAAACACGGGCGCAAGTGGGGGTTCAAGAACGGCCAGGTCACTGTTCTCGCTCCCACCGGGACCATCGCCTTCATGATGGATTGCGATACCACCGGCGTCGAGCCGGATATCGCGCTGGTGAAGTACAAGAAGCTCGTCGGTGGTGGGTTCCTCAAGATCGTGAACCGCACCGTGCCGATGGCCTTGCGAAATCTCGGCTACTCGGTGACCGAAGTCGATGCGATCATCGCCCACATCGACGAACGCGAGACCATCGAGGGCGCGCCCGGACTCCGCGAGGAACACCTGGCGGTCTTCGACTGCGCCTTCCGGGCCCAGAACGGGACGCGTTCGATCGACTGGATGGGACACATCCAGATGATGGGCGCAGTGCAGCCCTTCCTCTCGGGTGCCATCTCAAAGACCGTGAACCTTCCCGAAGACGCCACCACCGAGGACATCGTGCGCGCGTATACGGAAGGCTGGTGCCTCGGGTTGAAGGCGCTGGCGGTGTATCGCGACGGCAGCAAGCGCACCCAGCCGCTGAACGCCGGGCGCGACCAGGCCGCAAAGAAGGTCCAGCCGCTGGTGGCGGGGCCGCAGCGGCACAAGTTGCCCGACGAGCGCCAGGCACTGACCCACAAGTTCTCGATCGCCGGGCACGAGGGCTACCTCACGGTGGGGCTCTACGAAGACGGCACGCCGGGCGAGATCTTCCTGCGAATGGCGAAGGAGGGCAGCACCGTCTCCGGGTTGATGGACACCATCGCCAAGATGACGTCCCTCACACTCCAGTACGGCGTGCCGCTCGAGAAGCTCGTGGACCAGTTCAGCCACACGCGCTTCGAGCCCGCCGGGTTCACCAACAACCCCAAGATTCCGATCGCGAAGTCGGTCACCGACTACGTCTTCCGCTATCTCGGAAGTAAATACCTGAAGGCTGAGGCGTCCGCCGAAAAAGGCGACACCACTGCGCCGGCCCAGCCCGAACTCGCGGCGGTGGCCGTGGCGGGAGGCGCCGAATCGGTACCGATGACTTCGTTCATCAATCAGGCCGACGCGCCTTCGTGCATGGACTGCGGATCGATCATGACCCGCAACGGCGCTTGCTACAAGTGCTCGAATTGCGGGAGCACGAGCGGGTGCAGCTAGCGAAATCAACGGGCAGAACGGAGCCCAGAGTCAGCGCGGCCGGGTGCCGCACAGCCCAGACCGTCGCGAGCCGGGCGTAGGAGAATTCGTCAGGAATGTTTCTTGGGAGCGCGGGGTGCCTTGAACGTTGGGGGGCGAACGAGGTGTCCCGCGCTCCTATTCCTGCCGAACTCCGGCGAGCTGGTACGGTTCGGGTGATTCGTCTGCGGTAGGGGACCCCTGCCGCGCAGCCTGGGCAGCCCGCACCGGGGTCGAAAGCCGGTGCGCCCGAGCGGAGCAGCGCGTGACCGAAACTGATCGAGGTGACTTCGACGCGCGACTCCGGTCGGCGGTTGCCGAGGCCGCAACCCACGCTCTTCGTCTAGAGGGCACCGTTGCAAACGTCGGCAAGAGCGGCGAAACCCGGATCGAAAAGCAGGCGCTGACCCGGGCCGATCTCGAGGTCCAGGAGATCCTGTTGCGCGCGCTCCTTGCGTGCCGCCCCCACGTTCGCCTCGAGGCCGAGGAAGACACCCCGACCTGCGCGCTCTTCGGGAATGACTCCGACGAGGTCGCGATCATCGATCCGATCGACGGCACCTACCACTCGTACCTGGGGGGCGAGGGGCCCTACTCGGTGATCCTGGGTTTCGCGGTGAAGGGTGTCTATCGCCGAGCGCTGGTGGCCCTGCCCCGAGAGCAACTGCTCTTCGAAGGCATTGCCGGGGTGGGGGCGCGTGTGGGAACTTTTGACGGCGAGGGAAGGCCCGCCGAGGCGATCGCCGATGGCGAGCGGATTCTCGTCTCCCACGGGATGCCCGACGCCGTCTGCAGCGCGCTCGAGGCGTCGGGCTTCGAGGTCGCCTTTGGCAGTGGGGGTGCGGTGGCGGTGGCACCACTCGTGCCGGGGGTGCGGGCGGGACTTCGCTACGCCGAGGCACTTCCGGGAGTGAGCGTGCGCGGTCGCGCGGGCCTGGTGATCGCACGCGAGAGCGGGGCGCGGGTCGAGCAGGCTTCGGGCGCCGACTTCCCCAACGACATGACGACGCCGGCCCGGACGCTCGTCATTGCCACCAGCGCCGAGGACAGTCAGCGGATCCGAGAGGCGCTGCGCTCCGCCGGCGTCGACTGAGCCGAGAGCCGGACTACATCTGCGAGTAGTCGGGGCCCTCGCCGCCCTGGGGCGTCGTCCAGGTGATGATCTGGTAGGGGTCGGCGATGTCGCAGGCCTTGCAGTGGACGCAATTTTCGTGGTGGATGAAGAGCGTCTTCTGCCCCGGGTTCTCGGTGTCGTCGACCATCTCGTAGACTGCAGCCGGGCAGAAACTCTCGCAGGGGTTTCCGTACTCTTCGGCGCACACGGTTCGACAGACGTCGAGGTCGGCCACGACGAGGTGTGAGGGTTGGTCCGCCTCGTGCTGGGTCCCGCTGAAGCCGACGAGGTGCTCCTTCGAGAAGGTGAGCACGCCGTCGAAGTCGAAGCTTTCCTTCTCCCGCTTGGCGTACGGCAGTTCTGAGAGCTTTCGCATGTGCGTGTGGCCCGGTTGCGTGCGGATCGGATCGATCAGGCCGCGGCCCTTCGTCAGAATCATCAAGGGGATATTCAGGAGCATTGCGAAGAGCGGGTGGATCTCGAAGGAGCCTGTGAAGTTTCGGGACTCGCGGTTTTCCTGCCAGGCCCAGCTGCTGCGGTACTTTTCGGCGTAGTTTCCGAGGGTCGTGGTGCTGAAATCGTCGGCCGCCAGCGCCTCGACGATGGTTTCCGCCGCCAGCATGCCCGACTTCATCGCCATGTGGACGCCCGACAGCTTCATGATGTTGAGGAAGTTGGCCGAGTCGCCAACGAGCAGGGCGCCGTTGGTGTAGAGCTTCGGCTGCGAGTAGATCCCGCCGGTGGGGATGGTCTTCGCGCCGTAGCGGACCAGTTCGGCGCCCTCGAGAAGGTTTCGCATGAAGGGCGTCGTCTTGAACCGCTGTGCCGCCAGATGCGCGTCGCTGTGGGGGTTCGTCGAATCGAGCGGTGTCACGTAGCCGAAGGACACCAGGTTGTCCTTCATGTCGTAGAGCCACATGCCGTTGATCTCGGAGAAGAAATCTGGGAAGAGCGAGCCGTGGATCACGCGCCCGGGCTGGTGCTTCTCGGGCTGCACCCGCCAGATTTCCTTGATGCCCGTTTCGTAGGTGTCGGGATTTTGGCCCTGCATGCCAAAGCGCTCGATCAGCGCCTTCGAGCAGTTTCCGCGAACACCTTCGCCGAGCACCGTGACCTTCGCCAGGATGTCCATGCCGGCCTGAAAGGTGGCCTTGGGCACGCCGTCGGCGCCGCCTCCCATGTCGCCGGTGCGGATACCGATCACCCGATCGCCGTCGCAGAGCACCTCCTGGGCCGCGAACCCGGGGTAGATCTCGATGCCGAGGGCCTCGCACTTTTCGGCGAGCCACTTTGCGATGTTGCTCACCGAAGCGACGTGGTAGCCCTTCTTCTGGAACATGGGCGGCGTTATGGGGGACTTGATCGTCATGCTGCGCGTGAAGGCGTAGAAGTAGGCGTCGGTGCAAATGTGCTCGGTCGGGAACCCCTGTTCTACGAAGTCGGGCATCAGCTCGCGGATCGCGCGCGGGTTGACCACGGCGCCCGAAAGCTGGTGGTCGCCCACGGAGGCGGCCTTTTCGAGGATCAGAACCGTCGGAACCTCGAGCGGGGGAAGGCCGTTTTTCTCGGCCGACGCGTTGTGCGCCTCGACCTGTTTCATCAGGTGGTAGGCCGAAGCCAGGTTTGCGGGACCGGCTCCGACGTAGAGAACGTCGACCTCCATGCTCTCGCGTTCGATCTCGGGGTTCGCCTGGGCCACGTCGATCCTTCCTCTTCGGGGGCTCGCCGGAATCATCCAGACGAGCGGGTCCGCAGGGTAGGAGAGGCGAAGCGCTGGAACAAGAATCTGGCGCCGACACAGCCTCGACCCGCGCCACGGGCATTCCGGGGGGGAGGGGAGGACGCCATGGCCTCGTGCGGGGTTTTCCCGCGCTGGGTCCTATACTCGGCGGTGCATGTCGAAGCCCGTCGTTGCGGCTGCCGAATCGGCGCTCGTCGGAATCGTGCGCGATTTCCTTCGCGCACGCCGCAAGCTCGATGCTCTCGCCGAACTCCGCTCGCGTGGCGAACTGCGCTTCGCGGACGTGGAGGGCTTTGTCGGGGATGACGAGCGAAGCGTCCTCTACCGACTCAAAGAACACTGCCACGCGCTCTTTCGCACCCCGCTCGCGGGAACCGCACCGGTTCGCATGGGGGAACTCTTTGATCTGGCGGTGGGCTCGCTCTTTCACGAGGCCATGAAGCTCCGGGAGAACGTCTATCAACAAGAGGTCTATGCCCCTCGCGTCGAGAGCCTGCGGCGCTCCGCCGGGGACGATGCCGACTCGCTGATCCTGGAGTTCGAGAAGATCATCGGGAGCGCTGGGGAGCGCGTCATCGAAACCTTTGACGAAACCCGTGCGCTTTTCGAGCTGACCCTTGCGCCGCTGCGAAGGCTCCTGGTGGACCACCGGGAGACCGGTCACCTGACCCGCTTCCTGGTGGAGCATCGCGAGACGGTGTCGGAGGTCTTTCCAGAGGGCCTGGAGGACCTGCTCGTTCTGGTGCACGGCAGCCTCGAGGCGGCGTATGGAGCGGCGATCCACTCCTATCTCGAAAGCGCGCACTTTGAAAAGGCGCGAGAGCTGATCGGATCGGCGGGCGAGCGTTGCACGCTTCCCGGGGAATTCGAGGCGCTCGCCGAGTACGCCTCCGGGATGGTTGCCTTCTTGGGGGGCGACTACGGCGCGAGCCTCGATCACCTCGAGGCGTGGGTTTCGACCGCGGCGGAAACCGGCGACGTGAGCCCTTGCCGGGAGCGCGAACGTGGCTACGTCGATTTGGCCCACGGCGCCGTCGCCCGCCTACCGAAGATCGCCGACAGCGAGGCCGAAGCGCCGCTGTTGGTGCGCGGCCGCGCGTTGGAAAAGTCTCTCGCCAAACTGCTGGCCGACGGCTAGGCCGCGGCCGGCGCAGCGATCAGGCCTCTGCGGCTCGCTGGAAATGGAAGTAGAGCCAGCC
>CAJXIC010000029.1 GCA_913054385.1 uncultured Pseudomonadota bacterium | reverse complement strand
TGCTTGGCCCGTGTCGAAACCCCTGGAACCCCGATCACATCGCCGGGGGGTCGAGCGGGGGGGCGGCTTCGGCCACTGCCGCCGGCATGGTTCCGCTCGCCCACGCCAGCGACGGTCTCGGATCGATCCGCATCCCGGCGGCCTGCTGCGGTCTCTTCGGGGTGAAGCCGACGCGCGACCGCAATCCCAACACGGCCGGCAGTGAGGACCGCGATCGCGTCAACGGGATGTCGGTGGACCACGTGGTTTCGCGAAGCGTGCGCGACAGCGCCGCGATGCTCGACGCCACCGGTTACCCGGAAAACGCCTCGCCCTACGCCGTCCCCGCGAAGGATCGCCCCTACCTCGACGAAGTAACCACGCCGCCCGGGACGCTCCGCATCGCCTTCTCGGGTGCTACGCCTGGCGGGCGCCCGATCGATCCGGAGATCCGCGAGGCTCTCGAGGCCACAGCAGAACTGCTGGTCGAACTCGGCCACGAGGTCGAGGAGAGGGACATCGACATCGACTGGCGCGGCCTCTACCGCGCCCAGGGAGCGACCGGTGCGGCGAACCTCGCGGCGGGCGTCGAGGAGATGACCGAGCGTATCGGTCGTGCACCCGAAGAGGACGACTTCGAGCGCCTGACCTGGTCGAGTGTGAAGCTGGGCCGCAAGCTCGATGGTGTGACAGTGATGCAGGGTCTTCGCACGCTTCGGACCCTGGCGCGCGAGATCCTGGCCTTCTACGACACCTGCGACGTGATGCTGACGCCGGTGCTCGGGACGGTTCCGCCGCCGGTGGGTTTCATCGACCCGGTGAACCTCGAGCCGCGCGGGGTGCAGCGCCGCCAGGGCCGTACCTTCCCCTTCACGCCCCCCGTCAATATCACGGGCCAGCCGGCGATGTCGATGCCGTTGGCTACGAGTACCGAGGGTCTGCCGATCGGGATGCACTTCATCGCGCGCTATGCCGACGAGGCGACGCTCTTCCGGCTCGCTGGACAGCTCGAAGAGGCGCGCCCCTGGCGCGACCGCCGGCCTCCCATTTTCGGCTGAAACGTGCGGTCCAAGCGCGGGCCCCGAGAATCCGCCGACCAGCCACGCGTGAACCTTCGAAGGAGAAAGCCATGAAATTCGGTCTCATGTTCATCAACGTCGGGCCTTTCGTGCTCCCCGACCATCTCGAGCACCTCGGTCGCACTGCGGAAGAGGCCGGGATCGAATCGCTCTTCACCGTCGAGCACGTGGCGGTGCCGAAGGGCTACCAATCCGAGTACCCCTACAGCCCGACCGGGAAGATGCCGGGCGACGAGACCGCCCCGATCCCCGATCCGATCCTGCCGCTGGCGTTTCTCGCCAGCGTGACCGAGCGCGTGAAACTCGGGACCGGGGTGATGATCGTTCCCCAGCGTCACCCGCTCTACATCGCGAAGCAAATGGCCACCCTCGACTGTCTGTCGGGTGGACGCGCGCTCTTCGGGGCCGGAATCGGCTGGCTCGAGGAGGAATTCGACGCACTCGGCATTCCCTTCAAGGAGCGTGCGGCACGCACCGAGGAGACGATCCGCGCGGTGCGCGAACTCTGGAAGGACGGTCCCTGCGCCTTCGAGGGCCGGTTCCACCGCTGGGATGCCGTCGAGAGCTACCCGAAGCCGGTGCAGCCCGGGGGCATTCCGATCCTGGTGGGGGGACACGTCGAGGGGGCGGCCCGACGGGCCGCGCGGGTGGGAGACGGTTTCTTCCCAGCGCGCGGCGCCCCGGACGAACTGACGGCGTTGCTCGCCGCCATGCGTGACGAGTGCGGCAAGATCGGCCGCGACCCCGCCGAGGTGGAGGTCACCGTGGGCGGAGCCGTACGCAATGTTGACGACGTGAAGCGCTACCGGGACCTCGGGGTCTCGCGGATCGTCATGGGTCCGCCGGCCTTCGACAAGGAAGGACTTCGCAAGGGGCTCTTCGAATTTCGCGAGAACATTCTCGAAAAACTCTGAGACTTCGAATCGAGCGGGAGCGCGAGACCGCGGGAGGAAGACGTGAAGATTTTTCAGGCTCTGGGAAGCCTCGCCGCCGTTGCGGTGGCACTCTGCGTAGCGCCGACGGCGCTTGCCGATTCCGCTACTTCTGCTGACTTGCCGCTGATCCGAGTCACCGGGGAGGCGACGCTCTCGGTTCCGCCGGATCGCGCGCGCATCGACCTCGGGGTGGTGACGGAAGCGCCCGAGGCCGAAGTCGCTTCAAAGCGCAACGCCGAGAAGGTCGATGCCGTCCTCGGCGCGCTGAAGAAGGCCTTCGGGACGGCGCTGCAGATCCAGACCCGGGGGTACTCTCTCAGGCCCCGCTACCACCACCGCGAGAAGGGGGGCGGCCGCGTCCTCGAGGGCTACACCGCTTCGAATATCGTCCGGGTCGAGACCGGGGCCCTCGATCGCGTGGGGGAGATCATCGACCGGGCGACCGGCGCCGGAGCGAACCAGGTGGACCAGCTGTCTTTCTACTTGCGCGACGAGGAGACGACCCGTGCCGAAGCGTTGCGCCAGGCGGCAAAGCGGGCCTTTGCCAAGGCCGGGGCGATTGCCGAAGCGCTCGGGCTGAAGCTCGGCGAAATCGTGTCGGTGGACGAGAGCGGGGTGGCGCTCGCGCCGGTGCAGCCGCGTTTCGGGTTGCGCAGTGCGGCGGCAGCGGTCGCCACCCCGGTAGAGGCCGGAGCCATCGAGGTCCGGGCGTCGCTGAGTCTCAGCGTCGAGGCGTCGCGCTAGCGTTTTCCGCCGCCGTCTTCCCGAGCGCGCGGATCTGGGGAGCGTAGTAGGAGAGGTCGACGGCGTAGCTCCGGTTGCCGTCGAAGGCGGTCGCGCTGGGCTGTCCCGGGTGTTGGCTGGCGGAGTAGAGCACGCCGACGAGTTTCCAGCCGGTCCGGGTCTTCGCGAAAACCGCGCCCCCCGAATCGCCGAGTACCGCCTGGGCCTCGTCCGGGGTGGCTCCCGGCAGCCCCGGCCTCGTAAAGTCCATGACGAAACTGCGGCTCTTCGTTCGCGGGTCGGTCGACGCTGCGCTGATCCGGTTCGTGCCCCAGCGCAGTCGAGCCCCCAGTGCCCAGCGCCAGCCGTGCCGGAGCTTCGAGTCGGGAGATTCCCAGGTGGTCTTCGTACCGCGGTTGCGTCCGCGGCCGACGAGTACGACCGGCGCGCCGAGGGCCGGCGCGCCGTCGCCGATTCGGAGAGCGGGTAGATCCGGGAGTTCCGGGTTTCCCTGGACGCGAAAGGCCAGCAACTCGGCGGGGCTGCCATCGGGGTTTCGGAAGTGGACGCCCGAGCCGGGGACGCGCGGGTAAACCCGGCCATCGATCTCGAGGTCCGATTCGCCCACGTGGTTCGCGGTGAGGACCCAGCCGTGACCGAGGTAGATCAGGCTGAGTCCGCGCACCCTCTCACCTCTCGGGCTGGTGCCTGCGCGCGTCCCGACGTTGGCGAAACCCGGATCGTCCTCCGGCGCCTGCGAGGTGTCGCGCTCGCTGGCGACGAGGACGGCCCCCGCCCCCTGAAGCGCTGCGAAGACCAGCGCGATTCCCCAACCCAGCGCACGCATCACGTCCCCCTCGTCGCCAGCGTAGCGGAGCCATGAGGTCGCTTTCGCGACGGCGAGCGTGTGGATACCCTTCGCTCTCCGATGTCGACCTTCGCCCGCTACTTGCTCTTCCAGCTTCCGGGCTGGACCATCGCCGGCGTGCTGCTGACCGCCGCGGCGCTCGAAGGCTGGCTCCCCGCCTGGGCCGCATTCGCCCTCGGCGCGGTTCTGGTCGCGAAGGACCTGCTCTTCTACCCACGCTTGCGGAAGGCCTACGAGCCCGGGCCCACCCACGGCGGGACCGAACTGCTCGGCGCGCTGGCAATCGTCGAGGCCCCGCTTTCGCCTTCGGGAACCGTTCGAATCGGTGCCGAGCGTTGGCGGGCACGCCTTTTTGATGCATCGGCGCGGGTGGCCGAGGGGGAACAGGTTCGGGTTCGCGAAATCGACCAACTGACCCTGGTGGTCGAGCCGCTCACGCTCGCCCCGGAAACCGCCCCCGACGCCTGACCGGCTGTGGGGCAGCGTACTTGGCGCCGGCCCTGTGTTTTCGAATTCGGCTTCCGGGCCCTGGCGGTCGCGTGCAGTTCAGGCCGAGGCCGCGGCTCTGGAGGCGGCCGACGGCCAGGCGCGCAGCACGCAATCGGCCAGGGTGGCCAGGGGGATCGCGAAGAAGAGCCCCCAGAAGCCCCAGATGCCGCCGAAGATCAGGATCGCCACGACCACCGCGATGGGGTGGAGTTGGACGACTTCCGAGAGCAGAAGCGGCGCCAGCAGGTTTCCGTCTAGCAATTGGATCACGATATAGGCGCCCACGGCGACGAAGAAGGGGCCGCTGACACCGAACTGGAAGAGCGCCACCAGCGTCACGGGGATGCTCACCACGGCGACCCCGATGTAAGGGATCAACACCGAGAGTCCCGTGAGCAGCGCTAGCAGCATCGCGAAGTGGAGGTCCGCCGCCCAGAAGGCGGCCCCGCTCGCCACGGTCACGATGCCGATTTCGAAGGCCTTGCCGCGAACATAGTCGCCGGTGCGCCGGTTCATTTCCGCGGCGACTTCGCGCACCAGCCCACGGTCGGCGGGCAGGTAGCTCTTGAACCATTCGACGATTATCTGCTTGTCCTTCAAGAAGAAGAAGACCACGAGCGGAACCAGGAAGGCGTAGACCAGCAGGTTGATGACGCTACCGAGGCGGTCCCAGGAGACCGCCACCAGGAGCTGACCGGAGTTCAGGAGTTCCGCGCGCAGCGACCCCATCATCTCGTCGACCTGTTCGGTATCGACGAGGTGCGGGAAGCGCTCGGGCAGGGCCAGGAGAAGCGCCTGCAGGTCGCCGATCATGTTGGGCAGGGTGTAGACCAACTGGGCCAGTTGCTCGGAGAGCAGCGGAACGACCGAAACCAATGCGACCAACGAGGTGGCGAGGAAGCCGACGAAGATGAGCGAGACCGCCCAGAGGTGCGGCACGCCGCGGCGCACCAACCACTGGGTGGGGCTGTCGAGGAGGTAGGCGATCACCAGCCCGCCGAGGACCGGCGCGAGCAGGTCGCCGAGGAAGACGATCACCGCGAGGCCCGAGAGCAGCAGGATCGCCAGCAGGTTCACCTGCGGATCGGAGAAGTTGCGCTCAAAAAAATCGCGAATGCCGGGCATGCAGCGAGAGCCTAACGCGGGAAGCCCCGCCAGTGCGAACCCGCCGGCGGCGGCACGGCGCTGGTCGGCTCGCGCTAGGAGGGCAGTGCCGCTCCCGACTCGTCGCGGTCGCCGAAGAGCCGGCGGAAGCCGCGCTTTGCGGCCTCCGCGGCGTCGTCGAAGAGCACGTAGAAGACGGGAACCACAAGCAACGTGAGCAGCGTCGACGAGAACATCCCCGCCGCGGTGGCGATGGCCATCGGCGTGCGACTTTCGGCGCCGGGGCCGATCCCGATCGCGGCCGGCAGTACGCCGAAAATCATCGAAAGAGCGGTCATCAGCACCGGTCGCATTCGAATTGGTGCAGCGGTTCGAATCGCTTCGATTTTATCCATGCCGTCGTTGCGGAGTTTGTTGGCGTAGTCGACGAGCAGGATCGAGTTCTTGGTGACCAGCCCGAAGAGCAGCAGGATGCCGATCAGCGAGAAGAGGTTGAGGCTGTTCCCGGATGCGAGTAGACCCCCGAGAGCGCCCACCATCGACAGCGGCAGCGCGAGCATCACCGTAAAGGGGTGAACCAGGCTCTCGAACTGCGCAGCAAGCACCATGTAGATCAACAGGATCGAGAGCAACATGGCGAGCTGGAAATCTTCCATGCCCTCCAGCATGGCCTGGGCCTGGCCGGACATCGAAAGGACCACGCCGTCCGGCAGGGTCTCCTCGGCGACGGCGTAGGCCTTCGCAATGGCGTCTCCCATTGGAAGGTCGACGAGGTTGGCGTAAAGCCCGACGCTGCGCTGCCGGTTCGTGCGGGTGATGGCCGAGGCGGCCGCACGGGTATCGATCTCGACCAGGTTGCGGAGTTCGATGACTTCGCCGCGATTCGAACGCACGTAAAGCGAACCGATTGCGTCGGGATCGTCGCGGAACGCCTTTTCGAGGCGCATGCGGATGTCGTAGCGGTGGCCGGCCTCCTTGAAGACGCCCACATCCATGCCGCCGACCATCATCTGGATGGCAGATCCGATTGACGCTGCGTCGATCCCCAGCGAGGCGGCCTTCTCGCGGTCGGGGGTCACGCGCACTTCGGGCAGTCCGAGCTTCAGGCTCTTGTTGAGGTCGGTGAAGCCGCCGGCGCTGCGGAGCCCGTCGAGCATCTGGCTGCTGAGGACGTCGAGTTCGGCGAGAGGAAGGTTCCCGCGGATCTCTGCCTCGAAGCCCCCGTGCCGCCCGGTGGTGAGCATGTCTCCGGGGTTCATGATCCGGAAGCTGCGTCCGGGGACGCTCCCCAACGCCTCGCGTGCGGCTTCGATGATCTCGAAGACGCTGCGGTCGCGTTCGGATTGGTTCACCAGGCTGCCGAAGATCATGCCCTCGTTGGCGCCGTGCGAAGGGCCGTCGTCGCCCTGGTCGCCGAGCCCCGAGAACATCCCGGCGAGTTCGGGTTGCTCGAGCATCCAGGCCTCATCGTGCGCGAGGTACTCACGGGTGGCGTCGAGAGAGCTTCCCGGCGGCGCCTCGATCATGGCCACGAAGAGGCCCTCGTCCGCGGGGGGGAAGAACTCGCCCGGGAGCTGGGTGCCGAAAAAGATGGCCAAGGCGAAGGATGCGATCGCCAGGCCGACCGTGGCCGGGCGGTGGGAGAGGGTCCAATCGAGGGCCGTGCGGTATTGGGCTTCGAGGGACGCGAAGATGCGCTCGAGGTGGTGGTAGATGCTGCCGTGGGGGCGCTGCTTCGGTGCCGGCATCCGCGCGGCCAGCATCGGCGTGAGGGTGAGCGCCACGAAGAGCGAGATAATCACCGAGCCCGCGACGGTGACGCCGAACTCGCCGAGAAAGTTGCCCACCAGGCCCTGGATGAAGACGACCGGCAGAAAGACCGCTGCCACCGAGAAGGTGGCGGCGGTGGCGGCGAAGGCGATTTCGCGGGTTCCGCTGCGCGCTGCCTCTCGCGGTGTGGCGCCGCGCTCCCGGTGTCGCTCGATGTTCTCGAGCACCACGATGGCGTCGTCGATCACCACGCCCACAGCGAGGGTCATCCCGAGCAGCGTCATGGTGTTGAGGGTGAAGCCACAGATCCACACGAGCCCGAAGGTGGCGATCAGCGAGATCGGGATGGCCGCCGCCACGATCAGCGTCGGACGGGACCGGCGCAGAAAGATGAAGACGGTGAAGACCGCGAGCAGCGCTCCGAAGACCAACGCGAACTCGGTTTCAGCGACGGCCTCCTTGATGCCCTTCGAAAAGTCGACGAAACCCGACGGGTCGTGGATGCGGATCCCGGTGGGCATCGTTGCCTGGATCTCGGGCAGGCGGCGCAGCACCTCGGTGACGATTTCGACGGTATTCGAACCCGATTGGCGGCGGATGCCGAGGCCGACAGTGGGTTTCCCCATGTAGCGGCCCTCGGAGCGCAGGTCGTCGACGCCGTCTTCCAGGCGTGCCACGTCCGAAAGGTGGACCGGCGCCCCGTCGGCGTGGAAGATCACCAGGTTGGCGAGTTCGGCAAGGGAGCGGAACTCGGAATTGGTCCGCACCGAGTACTCGATGCGCGCGCTCTCGATGCGACCCGCCGGAATGTCGACGTGTTCGCGTTGCAGCGCCCGGCGCACGTCGTTGGCCGAGAGGCCGCGTGCGCGCAGCGCCTCGCCGTCGAGCCAGATGCGGATGTTGCGCTCTTGCAGCCCGAAGGTGGCGACGCCGGCGACGCCTTCAATGGTCTCGATCCGCGGTTTCAGCTCGCGGTTGACGTAGTCGCTGACCTCGCCGATGGGCCGCTCGACTTCGAGCGGGATCCACAACACCGGCTGTTCGTTGGGATTGAAGGTCGTAACGCGCGGTGCGTCGAGATCGCCGGGCAGCTCATAACGTGCCTGGGCGATCTTGTCGCGCACATTCTGAGCCGCGATATCCAGATCGACTCCCAGCGCAAACTCGACGATGATCTGGGTCGATCCCTCCCGGGTGGTCGACTTGATCGAACGGACCCCGCCGATGGTGTTCAGGTATTCCTCGAGAACGTCGGTGACGTCCTCTTCCATGCCCTCGGGACTGGCGCCCTCATAGCTCGCCATCACCGCGAGGATTGGGAACTCCATGTTCGGGAACTGGTCGACCCCGAGGCGCTGGTAGCCGAGCGCCCCGAAGACGATCAGCGCCAACGTCATCATCCAGGTGAGGATGGGGCGCTCGATCGAGATGTCCGAGAGGCTCATCCACCGGCTCCGGGCGCGGGGGTGGCCTCGGCTTCGCCGAGCACCGTTGTCGCCATGGCCGCAGGAGAGCCGTCGGCGTTGCGCAACGAGACGCTCGAGCCGTGGATCAATTCGCCCTGGCCGCGGACCACTACAAAGTCCCCGACTGCCACGTCGGCCTGGATCTCGACCAGACCCTCGTGGTAGATCCCGGTTTCGATCCGAAGGCGTCGCACCCGGTCGTCACCGTCCATCACGAAGAGCACCGAGCCGTCGGCGCGCTGCAGGACTGCGTCTTCCGGAACCATCAGCACACCCGTACGCTGCGCCACACCGAGGTCGGTGCGCGCAAAAAGACCCGGCCGCAGCCGTCCATCCGAGTTGTCGATGGTGGCTTTCACCCGGAGCGTTCGGGTGCGCGGATCGATGGTGGGCGAGACCACGGTCACGACTGCGTCGAAGCGTTCAGAGGGGTAGGGGGCCACGCTCACTTTTACGGGCACGCCGACGTGCACACGGCTCGAGTCGGCTTCGGGCAGGTGAAACTCGACTTCGATCGGATCGAGGGCGACGAGGTCGAAGAGTTTCTGTCCCTCGCCCACGTATTCGCCGACATTGACGTAGCGCCGCGCGATCCATCCCGCGAAGGGCGCTTGCACCGTGGCGTCGGCGAGGGCGCGCGCGGCCAGGCCCAGTTGGGCGGCCGCTGCTTCGAGGCCGGCCCGGGCAAAGCGCAACTCGGTTTCGACCTCGTCGAGCTGCGCCTTTGAGACCGCGTTGCGCGTGTGCAGCTTTTGGATCCTTCCGAGGCTGCGTTCGGCCTCACCGAGCCGCGCCCGGGCCTGGGCCACCCGGGCCTCCTGGCTTGCGAGTTCGAGTCCGCGTCGCTCGGGGTCGATCTGCAGGACCACCGCCTCGGGCAGAACCGCGCTGCCCTCTTCGACTGCCACCGCCGTCACCTGGCCACTGACCTGGGCCGAAACCTCGGCTTCGGCCTTGGCGACGAGTTGGCCCGTCGCGAGGATGTGATCGGTGAGATCGATCGCGCGCACGGCCACCGTCATGACCGGCATGGGTCGGATCTCGACTTCGGCCTTTCTTTCCTGGCAGCCGACCAGGAGGCCCGGCACCAGGGCGAGAAGGAACAGGACGCGTCGGGAAGTGCGCTTCACGACGAACTCTCCGGGCGGCTAGCGTCGTCTGCCGGTCGGATGCAGGCGCGCAGCAGGGCGTCGAGCGAGAGGTCGACGAGGTTCGGGATCCACTCCTCATCGGGGCGCGTTTTCTGAAGCAGGATCAGGCCGTGCAGAAAGGCCCAGGCGACCTGCCGGGTTTCGTCGAGGTCCGGGGTGTAGAGACGGCCCTCGGCGGCCAGCGCCTCGAGGGGCTCGAGAAGAATGGCCTGGGCTTCCTGGGCGGCGGGAATCGCGTCGGTCTGCTCGCGGCGGCTGGCGTGAAGCAACTCGTAGTGGGTGGGGTTCTGGATTCCGAATTCCGCGAAGGCGCGGAAGAGGCGGCGCATGTTCTCGACGGGGTCCGCAGCCAGCGGCACCGCGCGGAGTTCGGCCACCAGGGTTTCGATGCGCGCCTCGAGCAGCGCGTCGATCAAGCCGTTCTTGTCGCCGAAGTGGTGGTAGATGGTGGGGGCAGTCAGGCCGCAGCGAGCGACCAACTTGCGGATCGAGAAGCCTGCGTAGCCGCGCTCGAGCAGCAGTGCTTCCGTCGCCGACAGGATCAGCGAGCGCGAGTCGGCGCTGCGCTCGGGGGGCGCGTCTTTGGGGGAAGGAATTGCCGGGGCCGTTGAGCCGCTGGCACGCGAGTCAGTCATCGAGGCCTTTCGGGGTGGGAGCGTGCGCCCGGCAGCGGGGGGGCTCCTCGGGTCACGGGCCGCGCTCGTGCTTGGGGGATTGCTTTGGCGAAATGGTTCAAGATGAACCGGCGAAGTCCTGAGCGGGCGTGTAACGGTGTTATAGTACACTCTGCGGCGACCGCAAGGGGCCGCGTTGGGGGCAGTGCCGCGTGAGGCCGCAGACATCCGCGAGCGCGCGCCCCGCCCCGCGCGCCCCCCGCCCCGCGGCAGGAGTAGAAGGGCTAGGTAACCAGCCGCAGCGAGAAGGGGTAACGGTAGCTTTCGCCTCGGCTGGCGTGCACGGCGGCCAGCACCACGCACACCAATTCGACTACGGCGAGCGCGGCGATCATCGGGAAGCCCACCAGGACGTAGGTGAGCACGGCGGCCACCACGAAGTAGATCGTCATCGAGAGCTGAAAGTTCAGCGACTCACGGGCGTTGGCCTCGACGAAGGCCGACGTGTCCTTCTTCCACAGCCAGATGCCAAGCGGTACCAGCACCTGGCCGAGGACGAAGACGCTGGCCAGTAGCGCGGCCACGTGCGAGAGCACGGCCCAGTTGCGCTCGTCGGAATCGACTTCGCTCTCGCGCGCGCTGGGCGGGTCGATCGTCACGGGTCTCCCCTTCGCGGCGATCCGCCGCGCGTCGCGGGACGTCGCCTCGATCTCCCGCTAGAAGGTGTAGCGGGCCGCCGCTCCGACGCTGAAGGTGTTGAGGTAGTGGAAGTGTCCCATCGGCAGCACGAAGTCGCCGAAGATGCTGACGGCCACGTTGTCGGTCAGCCAGTAATCCGTACCGACACCGAAGCGTGCCACGAAGCTGCTCGAGAGCCCGCCGCGGTCGTCGAGGTGACCAAAGATCGCGCCGACGCCTACGCGCACGAAGGGCTGGATCGCGCCCTCGGTGTAGACGAGGACCTTCCCGTCTACGGTGATCAGGTTCACCGCGTGGTCGGCGACGTCTTCGTTCCACTCGTAGTGCAGTTCGAGCGCGAAGGGTCTGGCCGCGCGCCAGCCGGCGCGCGCGGTGACACCGCCCGAGGCCGAGCCCGAACTCTGGTGGCGGTAGACCGGGAGCATCGCCTGGCCGCCGAGTTCGAGGTAGACGCCGGTGCGGGTGAAATCGACTTTGTCGTCATCGGCCCCGGCCGCTGCGGCGGGCAGCGCGAGCAGAGCGAGAGAACAGAAAAGGGCGACGGTGCGGTGGCTCATGGGACTCCTTCGGCGCGCTACCCCCTAGGTCACCGCGCGGTTCGAAGGTGTTTTACACCATTCTCGTCCGCTTGCGGAGTCGAAAGAGCGCCGTTCGTTGCGGCGGTCACTGCGCGCACCTCCGTCGAGGCCAAAACCCCACATTCCTGGCCTGCATCGGGGGAGGATCAGCGGATTTTCACCCGCTGCTCCAGTGTGCGCACCGAGAAGAGCCGGTCGCTGATCTTCGGGTCCACCTGGAGGTCCCGGTAGGTGATCTCGGTGCGCGTCTTCCGGGAGCGGTTCTCCACCGTGATCCGGGTGTGGAGGGTGTGCCCGTTCGCCTTGATCATGCTCCCGCGATGCACCCAAAGGCTCCGGTAGGGCTCGTCGGCACCCACCTTGAGGTG
>CAJXIC010000028.1 GCA_913054385.1 uncultured Pseudomonadota bacterium | reverse complement strand
CCTCGTCGCGCAGCACGAGCTGGGCAACCCGACGCGGCTCGTCGACGTAGGAAAGCGAAAGATCCAGGCGGCCCCCGGTTTCGAGGGCATCGCAGGCGTTGAGAACGAGGTTCATCACCAGGCGTTCGAACTGTCCCACGTCGGCGCGAACCTGCCAGCGAGCACTCTCGAGGCTCACCCGGAAATCGAGGCCCGGTGGAGTGATGGCGCGCAGGGTGCTCTCGAAATCGCGCAGCGTCCGGCTGAGGTCGACGGCGCCCAGCTCGAGAACCTGCGCCCGGCTGAAGGCCAGCAGTTGGTTGGTGATCGCGCTCGCACGCTCGGCGGCGTTGGAGATCTCGAGGGCATCCTCTCGAATGGTCGAATCCGCCGCGGCCGAATCGGCAATCGTCTCGCTGTAGCCCGTGATGATGGTGAGCAGGTTGTTGAAATCGTGGGCGACGCCGCCGGCAAGGCGCCCGACGTCCTCGAGACGGCGGGCCTTCTGCAACTGCTGCTCGCGCTGGCGAAGCAGCGCCTCCGATTGCCGCTGGGACCTGAGGTCGCGGATGAAGGCCGTGAACTGCGGGGCCCCGGGCAGATCGATCTTCTGGACTATCACCTCCACCGGAATCTCGGTTCCATCGGCACAGCACCCGACCAGCGGCAGCGCCCGGCCCAGGATCACCCCCCTTCCCGTTTCCAGATAGCGAGCGAAGCCGGCTTCGTGTTTCTCCCGGAGGCTCTCCGACACGATCAGATCCTTCACCGGGCGCCCCATCGCCTCGTCGCGCGAGTAGCCGAAGATCTCCACGGCGGCGGGGTTGAAGCCGGTGACCGCTCCGCGTTCGTCGCAGCTCACGATCGCCACCCGAGAAGAATCGAGGATCGCCTTGCGGCGCACGCTCGACTCCTCGAGAGCCGCCGCCTTCCCTCGCAGGTCTTCTTCGAGGGAATCGAGATCCCGGCGAATCCGGATGTTCGACCGGCGCGTGGCGATGCCGACGAGGGCTCCGAAGATCGAAGCCAGCGCGAGATTGAAGACGTAGAAGAAAGCGGGGACGGGGGTGCCCATTGCGCTGTCCGCAATGTCTAAACTGCGCAGGTAGAGCACCGAAAACCCGACGAGTCCGATCGACATGGCCACCAGGGAGAGGCGGATCCCGAGGTAGAGCGGCGCCAACATCGGGATGACCACGAACCACAGGAGATAGGGCGAGCGGATGCCCTCCTGGAACCATGCCGGGACGAAGATGGGTCCCATCGCCCCAAAGAGCAGGAGCATCGCGCCGTAGGGCACCTTCCCCGTGAGTCGAACGACCCCGGGCGCCGCCAGGAAACAGACGAGGGCGACCATGAAGGCGACCGTCTCGATCGGGTGCACCCGAATGCTGATATTCCCGACGGCAAAACCCAGCAGCAGCGCCGCGGCCGCTGCCCAGCCCAGGCCGGAAACGAGTTTCGCTTCGTTGAAGGCGAAAATCTCGGCGGGGCCTTCGGAGGTCCCGCTCGTCGCGGACGCCGCGCCGCTTGGCTGCGGCGTCGAAGTCATTGAGCGTCTCTCAGGCAAATCGACCCCACGCTCTTTGCAGCCTATCCCGGCAGTCAGGATAGGCCATCGCGGGTGGAGCCCCCCCCCCTGCCGGTGGTCCCCGTCGCGCCGTGGCGCGCCCGGGAAAGCCTCGAGAAACGCTGCTGCCGCCGAATCAGGCCGCTTCAGGCACCGGCAGACACAGTGCTCGCAGTTGGTTCTCGAGGCAGCCCGCGCAGATGGTATGGCTGATGCAAACGTCGACCTCGGTGTCGGTGTCGACCGCCTGGTCTCCGCACCAGGCGCAGGTCCGCCGAGTTCGAGCCCGTGCCGCGAGGCCCGGCCGGGCGGAGGAGCGCATCACGCGAGCCATGGCGTCCAAATTTTCGTTCCCGCTCATTCGCTGGGCCACTTCCGTCCCTCGCTTCCGAGTGCGCGCAGCAATGGGGATGAATCCAGTCGGCAGCGCCACTCCTTCCCCTAGCAGCAAGTCGCGTGCCACCCGGCAGCCCCCCCGGAGGCCCCGTAGGCCCATTACCATTGCTCTTTGACCCACCGCGTACGCAGTGCGTGTACGAAAAGGTGCATTCGACCGGCCGCGTGCCGTGACCCCGGGGAACCGGCATAATCCGGTCCACCGCGGGCCCCTCCAGTGAAGGTCGCAAATGCCACAAGGCCATATTCTCGTCGTCGACGACGAACGACCCATCGGGCAGCTGGTCCAGCGTTCGCTGACCCGGCTCGGGCACCGTGTCGTCTTCCTCGACCAGCCCGAAGAAGCGCTCGAACTGCTGAAGCACGAAGCCTTCGACCTCGTGATCACCGATCTGCGCATGCCCGGGATCGACGGGATCGAATTTCTATCGCGCTCGAAGCGGATCCGCCCAGGCTGCGAAGTCCTGCTGATGACCGGTTTCGCCAGCGTCGAAACCGCCCTCGAGGCCTTGAAGCGCGGAGCCATCGACTACATCCAGAAGCCGTTCTCGGTCGAGCGCGATCTCGCACCGATCATCGATAAAATTCTCAGCGCCCCGGCCGGCAGCGGTCCGGTTGACGATCCGGTGGCCGCCGCCTCCGACACGTCCTTCGTGGCGGAGAGCCCGGCCATGCAGGACGTCGTCCGCAAGGCGAGCCGCATTGCAAAGACCGCCGCCACCGTATTGCTGACGGGCGAGTCCGGCACCGGAAAGGAAGTCATCGCGCGCTTCATCCACGCCGAATCCGACCGCGCCGACCGGGAACTCGTCACGGTCAACTGCGCGGCGCTCCCGGACACACTCCTCGAAAGCGAGCTCTTCGGTCACAAGAAGGGATCCTTCACGGGCGCCACCGCGGATCGGCGGGGTTTCTTCGAGGTGGCGAATGGCGGAACCATTCTGCTCGACGAGATCGGCGAGATTTCGTCCACCTTCCAGCCGAAACTCCTACGCGTGCTCGAAACCGGGGAATTCCACCGCGTCGGCGATGCGAGCAAGGCGATCGTGGTGGACGTTCGCGTGATCGCCGCCACCAATCGAGACCTCGAATCGGCGGTGCGGTCCGGGGAGTTCCGCAAAGATCTTTTCTACCGGCTCAACGTGCTGCCCCTGGTCCTGCCGCCTCTGCGCGAGCGACGCGGGGACGTCATCGCCCTGATCGAACGCAGCCTCCACGAACTCCCGCCCCACCTGCGTATCGCCGACGCGGCACTCGAACGCCTTCGCACCTACCCGTGGCCCGGCAACGTGCGCGAACTCCGCAACGCGATGCAGCACGCCGCCGTGCTCTGCGACAGCGACGAAATCCAGCTGAGCGATCTTCCCGCGGCGATCCAGGATTTCCAGTCCGGCCCTCCCGATGCAGGCAAGTCAACGGGAGAACAGACGCTGGCCGAAATCGAGATCCAGTGCATCCGGCAGGCCATGCAGAAGACCGGCCTCAACCGCACCCGGGCCGCGAAACTTCTCGGTGTCTCGCGCCGAACCCTCGGCTACCGCATCGAGAAGTACGGCCTCGCCGACACGCTCGAAGCCGAGCGCGGCGCGCACTGAATCTAGAAATCGGCAGCCGACCGGGGCCGTCATAGATCGCGGTCGGGCTTGCCGCTCTAACGTCGCGCCGCCTCTAAACGATTGAGCTTCGCGAGAAACTTCTGCTGGCGTGCGAAGTCGTCGCCGAGCATCGGAAGCCGCGTGACGAACTGGCGCAGCTGACGGATGCGTTTCGAGTGCAAGGTGCCCCGCTGGTCTGCGAGCCGCAGTGCTCTCTCCAGGTTCGCGACCGCCGACGGGCTATCGCCCACCTGGGCGGCGGCGCGCCCGAGCAACCACCACTCTTCATAACCTCCGTCTCGGCCGGTCGCGAGGGGCGAAAGAAGATCGAGGGCTTCGCGGGCCCGCTGCGGCGAGCCTTCCGCCAGACGCCAGCGTGCGCGGAGCATCGACGCTGCCGGGAAGAGCAGGCTGCCTGGCGCCACCTCGATAAGCCTGTCTTCGAGCCTCTCGAGTTCGCGCTCACGCCCCTCGTGCTGCCAGCCATCGGTAACGGCTCGAAGCGGATCCGGAAGCGCCGCCGCCTCGGCGGAAACCGCTGGCTTGGCCGCTCCCTGGAGCGCGGGACGCAGGGCGAGCGCGATCAACTCGTACGCCCGGCCACTCTCGTCCCCCGCCTCCGCGAGCGCGCGCAACCCGGCGATGCGTTCGAAGCGGCCCAGTTTGGGTGCGGTGGCAAGCTCGATCATGCGCGACTCTGCCTCCGAGCCGGCGGCCTGCGAGAGCAGCGCCAACCGCGGATGTCCCGGCCGGCGCTGTCCCATCCGGACCGCGGTATAGACCGCGTCGAGATCCGGGAGGAGCCGCGCCACGGGATCGACCGCTTCGAGAAAGGCCCTTTGCTGTCGGACCGTATTCTTCGACCCGAGGATCTTCGGCCCGCGCACCTGCAAGCGGTTGTCGTCATCGGTATTGAGAGGGGCCCCCGCGGCCAACTCGCGCGCCGCTTCTTCGTCCAGTTCGAGGGCGATAAACAGATCTTCCGGCGTCAGAATGCCGATCCTCCGGTAGCTCTCGGGGGAATCTTCGAGCGCGCGCAAAGCACTCACTTCCAGGGGCAGCGGCTCGGCGGACGCAACGAAAAGGAGACCTGCGTGGGGAGGCGGCGAATACGCCCGAACATGCGGAAAGGCTTCGAGCAACGTTGCGAGCAGCGACTTCAGCAGGGGCTCGTCCACGAAGGAGAGACCGATCCATTGGACGAAGACGCCACCCGGTGCGAGGTGGTCGCGAACCAGTTCGAAGAATTCGCGGGTGTAGAGATGCGAGGCCCCCGCCGTCCAGGGATGCGAGGGCTGCGAAATAATTCCGTCGTAACGCTTCGACGAGAACGCCAGCATCGCGCGCGCATCGTTCTCGATCACGCGAATGCGTGGATCCGAGAGCGGGTCGATGCGGCGCAACGGTGCGATCACGCGGTTGGCGTCGACCACCGCCGGCTCGAGTTCGACGACGTCGATCGTCAAGATCGATTCCGGGACCTCCTCGACGATCACGCCTCCGCCGAGGCCGATCACCAGCAGCGACTGGGCTTCGGGACGGGCCAGCGTCGGCAGCGCCGCCGCCCAGCGATTCGTGAGATCGAAGCGCGGGGACGACGACGTCGCGATCGTCGCCTCGGCCAGCCCGTTGCTGGTGAGCTTCAACCCTCCCGCTTCTTCGCGCACGAGGATCGAGGCGCTGCGCCCGGCGTCCTGGAAGACGATCTTCCCCGGAAGCACCCGCCGCATCAGCGGAGCAAAGCGCAACAAGTTCGAGGGCGAGGGCGGCGGAGCGACCGCCAGGCCAACGCTGGCCGCCAGCGCCACGGCGAGAACGGGGCGACTGCGGGGGACGAGGACGAGGGCAGCCACTGCGGCGAGCCCCAGGTTGAGGGCGATGAAAAACGCGAAGCTACTTGCGAAACCGACGGCCGGGATCAGCAGGAACCCCGTCCCCAATGCTCCCCCGATCGCGCCGACGGTATTCCACGAGTAGACACGCGCACTCGCAGGGGCCGCATCGGCCACATCGCGCGCGCAGAGTTTTACCGCGAAGGGAAAGGTCGCCCCGATCGCGATCGTCGAGGGCAGCAGCAGGGCGACGCACAGGGCGACATCCCATGGGTGGACCCCGCCGACGCGGGGCATCTCGAGCGCGACGGCCCAGCCCGGCAGTGCGTCGAGAAGACCGAAGGCCATCCACCCAAACCCTGCAATCGCGAGCTGACACAAGCCAAAACCCACGACCGCCACGTGGCGCCTGTCGGCGAAGCGCGATGCCACGGCGCTTCCCAGGGTGATGCCAGCCAGGAAGCTCGCGAGCATCGTCGAAAAGGCGTAGACGCTGCCGCCGAGAAGCTGGCCCAGCAGCCGCGTCCACAACACCTCGTAGCCGAAAGAAGCGATGCCGGAGACGAGGACCAGGGGCAGGATCCAGTTGCGGCGCTTCGCGTTCGGCCCAGCGTCGGACGCGCTGCGTCCCGTTGCAGCCACGGGAACGGGGTGACGGCGCGAAAGCAGGGCCGCAACCGCGAAGATCAGCGCGTTGACTCCGACCCCCACCCAGACCGTGCGCGAAAGACCCAGAAACGGGAGCAGTGCGAACCCCGCGACGAGTGTCCCGAAGATTGCACCGAGTGTGTTGACCGCGTAGAGCAATCCGATGCGGCGACCGATCTCGGCCTCGTTGCGAACGGCGTGGCGGGCGAGGAGCGGAAGCGTCGCACCCATCAGCGCCGTGGGGATCACCAGCACGACAAAGGCGCCGACCCCCCCGAAGAGCGCTACGCCGAGGTCGTCCGCCCCGCGCTGGGTTTCGCTATCGGCGAAGAGCCATGCGGTGAGCGCGCGAAGCCCCGCGAGCGCCAGGGGAAGCCCGAGGGCGCAGAGCGCGATCCCGAGTTCGAGCAGCGCGTAGACCCACACCGGCCTGCGGATCGAAGCCGCGAAGCGCCCGGCGACCCAGGCCCCGAGCGAGAGCCCCCCCATGTAGCCCGCCAGGACGAGCGCCACCGCGAGTTCCGAAGTCCCGAAAACAAAGGCGAACTGGCGGGTCCACGCCGTCTGGTAGAGCAGCGCCGCAAAGCCCGAAAGGAAAAAACAGAAGAGAACACCGAGAAGCGCGTGATCGCGCCGGGCGCTCACCGGGCGCTCCGGCACGGGCCCCCCGAAGCGCGAACGACGGCGGGCATCCGATCGCCGGCCCCGGCCATCGCTTCGCGTTCCCCCTCTTTAGCAGCCACCCACCCCCCGTTCTTCCGCGGACACCGAAAATTCTCCCGCGGGTCCCGAAAGGTAGCCGTGGGCGCGGCGACAGCCAGCGAGATCGAGAGCAGCGTCGTCTATACTGCGCCCCGCGCCGGAGCATCGACCCCCTTCCTCCGACAGCGCGCGACGAATCCCTCGAACCAGGTGGACGGCCCAAGCATGCTCTCACGATTCGACGACTTCCCGATCCATCAGACCCCGCAGCCCATAGCGATCCCCGCGAGCAGTGATCGCAACGTCTACGATCGCTATTGGCTGAACGGCTACCAGGACGACGGCGCCTTCTACTTCGCCATCGGCACCGCAATCTATCCCCACCTCGGGATCCTCGACTGCGGCTTCAGCATCGTGCACGACGGCGAACAGCACGCCTTCCACGCCTCCAGGCGCGCCCCACGCGATCCGAGCGAAACCGAAATTGGCCCCTTCCATCTCGAAGTGATCGAACCGATGCGGCGGCTCCGGCTTCGACTCGACGAGAATGAGACCGGCATCGCCTGCGATCTCCTCTTCACCGCGAAGTCTGCCTGCGTCGAGGAGGGCCGCCAGACACGAATGGTGGGAACGCGCACGGTCATGGATGCCACCCGCTTCGCCCAGTTCGGCAGCTGGGAGGGAGAGATCAGCTACGCCGGGAAGACGCTCTCGGTTACCCGGGACCGCGTCCCGGGGACCAAGGACCGCTCCTGGGGCATCCGCCCGGTGGGCGCACCCGATCCCGGCCCCGCCCCCGCCAACAGCGTGCCCCAGGTCTTTTTCCTCTGGGCTCCGATCCACTGGCAGGACCACTGCACCCACTTTGGGGTCTTCGAGGACGCAGCGGGCCAACAGTGGCACAGCAACGCGAACGTCGTGCCGGTCTACGAGGACCCCGCGGCGATCCCCGGCATCGAAGACCCGGCACTCGAGGTCATGGTCGATTGCGAACACCGGATCGAATACATCCCAGGAACCCGACGCGCGGCGAAGGCCGAGATCACGCTGGTCGGTGCCAACGGGCGAAGGCTCGAGATCGAACTCGAGCCGCTGCTCTGCTTCCGCATGAAGGGTATTGGCTACACGCACCCCGAGTGGGGGCACGGCATGTGGAAGGGCGAACTGGCGATGGCCGGCGAAGCCTTCCGCGTCGACGAGGTCGATCCGATGGCCCTCGAAAACCAGCACATCCAGCAGGTGGTGCGGGCGCGCTGCGAAGGGCGCGAGGGCATCGGCGTACTCGAGCAGATTTGCTTCGGCCCCCACGCGCGTTACGGCTTCCGGGAATTTCTCGATCCCGCGCGGTAGGCCAGGAAAACGATCCGTATCGTCCGCTTGACGTTCAGGGTGCCCCCCCATAGTCTACGCCCCCCACCCCGCGGGTGGCCAGGAGGATATTGAATGACCTCGCGCCCGGCGCTGCGACGAAGCGCAGCGACCCTCGCGGGCAGTGCCTGTCTCTTTCTGGCAGCGCTTGCTTTCGCAGATGAAGCCCCGTCGGGAGAGATCCCGGTGCCCAGCGAAGCCACCGATCCGCTCGATGCCGCCCGGTCGGTCCGCCAGGACGCCAACGTCGATGGCGTCACTTCGCAAAAACGAGTCGACGACCTCAACGCCGATACCGACCTGCTCTTCAACCGCTACCACAGCGTGCTTCGGCAGACCGACTCGATCCGCGTCTACAACCGCCAGATGCGCGACCTGATCGCTTCGCAAGAAGCCGAACTCGTGTCGTTGGCCGAGCAAATTGATCGCGTCGAAGAAGTCGGTCGTAGCGTCACCCCGCTGATGCTCCGGATGATCGACGCCCTCGATGCCCTGGTTTCCCTCGACGTCCCCTTCCTCGAGAAGGAGCGGCGCGATCGCATCGATGCACTGCACGCGCTGATGGGCCGCGCCGACGTTTCGAACGCCGAGAAGTACCGAAACATCATGGAGGCCTACCAGATCGAGAACGAGTACGGCCGCACCATCGAGGCCTACCGCTCGAATCTCGCGCGCGACGGCAAGGAGACCACCGTCGACTTCCTCCGCTTCGGGCGCATCGCGCTCGTCTACCAGGCCCTCGACGGTTCGGAGACCGGCGTATGGGATCCCGAAACCGACGATTGGATCATCCTCGACAGCGACTACCGCACGCCGATCCGCGAAGGGATACGCATCGCCCGCAAGCAGTCGGCTCCGGACCTGATCCGCCTGCCGCTGCGGGCGGCGGTGGGAGCTACCCAATGAGGCGTTTCCTGCTCTGCATCGGCGTTTTCGCGTGGTTCGCCGTGTCCGGCCTGGCCCTGGCCGACGATTCGACTTCGACCACCACTGCGGTGCCGACCGAAGCCACGGCGGCCGAGACCTCCGCTGACGGCGCCACGGCGGAAGCCGCCCCCGCGCCCCTGCCCAAGCCCCAACCCCTCTCTCTCGACGAACTCCTCGAGATGGTTCGCCTCGGCTTTGCCAGCGAGCGCGAAGAGAACCGCCAGCGCGAACGCGACTTCCTCGCGCGCAAAGAAGACCAGGCGCAGCTGTTGTCCGAGGCCGAGGCGGTGCTGGTACGCGAAGAAGCGCTGAGCCAGCAACTCGAAGACCAGTACAACGCCTATGAGACCGAAATCGGAACACGCGAAGAGCAGCTGACCGAGCGCGTCGGAGCCCTCGGCGAACTCTTCGGCGTGGTGCGACAGGTTTCGAACGATTTCTCGGGCCTGGTCTGGGATTCGCTGATCTCTTCGCAGCTCGGCGACCGCAAGGAACTGCTTGACCGGCTCGGCCGCAGCAAGGAGCTGCCGACCACCGCCGACCTCGAGCGCCTGTGGTTCGAACTGCAGCGTGAAATCACCGAGCAGGGGAAGGTCGTCCGCTACCAGGCCCAGGTCCTCACCGAGGGCGGCGACATCGAGGAACGCGAGGTCATTCGCGCCGGGCCCTTCAGCGCCTTCACCGACGGCCGCTACCTGATGTGGGAAACGCGTGAGCAGCAGCTCCGCGAACTCACGCGGCAGCCTCCCTCGCAATACCTCGGCACCGTCGACGACTTCGAAGAAACCGAATCGGGCTACGCGATGCTCGCCGTCGACCCCTCCCGCGGCTCGCTGCTCTCGGCCCTCACCGACACGCCGAACTGGACCGAGCGCATCCACCAGGGCGGCTACGTCGGCTACGCGATCATCGTGCTCGGCCTCCTGGCATTGGTGCTCGGGGTCTGGCGCTGGGTCGTGATCGGGATCGCCAGTCGAAGGGTGACGGAGCAGCAGCAACACCTCGACCACCCGAAACCAGACAACCCGCTCGGCCGGGTGCTGACGGTCTACCAGCAGAACCGGGGCGTCGACCACGAGACCCTCGAGCTCAAGCTCGACGAGGTCGTCATGCGCGAGTCGTCGCAGATCGAACGCTTCCTGTGGCTGGTAAAAACCGTCTCGGTGGTCGCACCGCTGATGGGCCTGCTCGGCACCGTCACCGGCATGATCCAGACCTTCCAGGCCATCACCCTCTTCGGCGCCGGCGACCCCAAGATGATGGCCGGCGGCATCTCCGAGGCGCTCGTCACCACGATGCTCGGCCTGATCACGGCGATCCCGCTGGTTCTGCTCCACGCGACCCTCGCCAACAGCGCACGCCGAATCAACGACATCCTCGAAGAACAGAGCACGGGTTTCGTGGCCACCGAGTCGGAAGGCCAGCATGGTACTGACTGAAACCATCTGGGCGGTACGCGATTTCGTCGAGATGGGCGGCAACGTCCTGCTCGTGATCGCCTTCGTCACGGGGTTGATGTGGACGCTGATCCTCGAGCGGTTCTGGTTCTTCCGCACCCGCTTCCGGATCGAACGCCAGAGCACCCTGCGCGAGTGGAACGCACGCCCGGACCACGTCTCGTGGAATGCCCACCAGATCCGTCGCATGTTGATTTCGAAGATCAACATGCAGCTGGTCCAGAACCTCGCGATCATCAAGACCCTGATCGCGGTGTGCCCGATGCTCGGCCTCCTCGGGACCGTGACGGGGATGATTGAAGTCTTTGACGTGATGGCATCGTCCGGGAGCGGAAACGCCCGGGGCATGGCTTCTGGCGTCTCCAAGGCCACGCTGCCCACGATGGCCGGGATGGTGGCCGCCCTCTCGGGCATGATCTTCAGCATCCAGCTCACTCGTTACGCCAACAGCGAGACCCAGCGCGTCGCGGGTCAACTCGAAATCGCTCACAGCTGAGGTTGCCATGCGTCGTCGAAGAGTCAGACCGGCAGAGGAGGATGAGGTCAACCTCACGCCGATGCTCGATGTGGTCTTCATCATGTTGATCTTTTTCATCGTGACGGCTTCGTTCGTGAAGGAAGCCGGCATCGACATCACGCGACCTCCGGCCGCCACCGCCGAGCGCAAGGAACGCGGCAACATCCTGATCGCGATCACCGCCAACGACCAGATCTGGATCGATCGTCGGCAGGTCGACCCGCGCGCCCTACGCGCAAACATCGAACGGCTGCACGCCGAAAACCCCCAGGGCACAGTCATCATCCTGGCCGACGAAGCGTCGAAGAACGGGCTGCTCGTCCGGGTGATGGATGCCGCCAGGCTGGCCGGGGTCCCCAACGTGTCCCTCGCTGCCGATATCGTCGAGTGAGATGTCACAGCGCCTTCCGGCTGCCATCGCCCTCGCCTGCCTGATCACCTTCGGTCTTTTCTGGGGGATGCAGGCGCTGATCGGCGTCACCGGAGAACTCCAGGAGGGACGGCCGGCACCCTCGATCGATTTCATCCGGCTGCGCAAGGACAACGTGCCGGAACTCAAGAAGCGCGAACCCCCGAAGCGCGAGAAGCCCGAGCAACCGCCGCCGCCCCCGGAAATGGCCATGGCGAAGTCGAGTCTCAACCAGAGCGACACCCTGGCCCTGCTCGGCAGCCTCAGCGACCTCGGCGACTCCCTCGAAGGCGCCCTTGGGGCCGCGGGCTCGGATCGCGACGTGGTACCGCTGGTGCGCCCCGACCCCGACTATCCCATGCGCGCAAGGCAGCGCGGGATCGAGGGTTGGGTGGCCCTGCGCTTCACCATCACCCGCGCCGGCTCGGTGACCGATGCGGTCATCGTCTCGTCTTCTCATCCGATCTTCGAGAAGCCGGCCCTCCAGGCGGTCCGCAAGTATCGGTACAATCCGAAGATCGAAAACGGCTCTGCGGTCAAACGACCCGGGATCGGAGTCGTGATCGACTTCAAGATGGAGTAACGCGTGCCCTCGCCCCCCCTCGCAGCCAGACGCGATCGGCCCCACCGGTGCCGCGGTCTCG
>CAJXIC010000027.1 GCA_913054385.1 uncultured Pseudomonadota bacterium | reverse complement strand
CAGGCAGGGACGCACCCGGCGCGCGAGGTCGTTGTCGCTCTCGCCGCCCCCGGGCCGGAGATCCGGATCGTCTCGGCGTTCGAAGCGCAGGAGCAACGCGGCCTCGGTACGGCGGATTTCCGCGGCGCGGAGCCCCGTCCAACGCCCGACGTCGCGCTCGCGAAGCCGCGGATCGACGACCGCTTCGAGCCCAATCCGCACCCCGATCGCCGCAGCCGTTTCGAGCGCACGCTGCAGATCGCTGGCGTAGAGCGCGTCGAAGCCTTCCCCCGCAAGGCGAAGAGCCCGCGCGGCGGCCTGCTCCCGGCCGCGCGCGGAGAGTCCCGGGTTGCCGTGACCCTGCCAACGCCCGGCTGCGTTCCAATCGCTCTCGCCGTGGCGGATCAGCCAGATTTCGCAGCCAGCCATCGCGCTAGGAGCCCGCGCGCCGCAAGACGTCCGGGCGCAGGGCGATTCGAAGCGCTTCTTTCATTCGGGCAGTCTAGCCCCGCGACCGGGCCCGCCGCGGTGCCTGGGGTAGACTCGCCGCGATGCCCGAGACGCAGACCGCGACCTGGCTCTCGCTTCTGCCCGCGCTGGTCACGATCGGGCTCGCCTTCGCCACCCGGCGCGTGATCCCCGCGCTCGCCGCCGGCATCCTCGCGGGCAGCGCCGTGATCTTCGTCACGACGTGGAGCTTCGCCGAGGCGAATCCGATCTCGAACTTCGTACTGCCGGCGCTCGGCACCAAAAGTTTCGCGCGAATCTTGATCATCTACCTCTGGTGCCTCGGCGGGCTGATCGGGATGTGGGAAAAGACCGGGGGTGCGCTGCACTTCGCCAACTGGGTGGTGCAAAGCATTCGCGGGCCGCGCAGCGCCCTCTTCTTCACCTGGGTCATGGGCCTGGTCTTCCACCAGGGCGGCACGGTGAGCACCGTGCTGGTCGGCTCGACCGTAAAGCCCGTCGCCGATCGGCATCGCATCAGCCACGAAGAACTCGCCTACGTCGTCGACTCGACCGCCTCCCCGGTGGCCACCCTGCTCGCCTTCAACGCCTGGCCGCTCTACGTGGCGGGCATCGTGGCCGGGACGATCCCCATTCTGGCCACCGAGCAACTCGCCGAGGCCTTCTTCTGGAGCGCCCTGCCCTACAACTTCTACGCGATGCTCGCACTGCTGGCAACGCTGCTCTTCTCGCTGGGCTGGCTTCCCTGGTGCGGGCGAGCCCTTTCCCTCGCGCGCGAGCGGGCGCGAAGTGGCCAGGGCCTGGACCGCCCCGGCGCCGAGATCATGCGGATCCCGGCGGCGCCCGGCCGGGACCAACCGAGCACCTACACCCCGAGTCTGCTGGATTTCGCGCTGCCGATCGTCGCGCTGCTCTCGGTCGCCGTGATCCCCATCGTCTTCTTCGACCAGAACCGGATCGACGAGGCCTTCGTTGGCGCCCTGCTCACATCGATGCTCGTTGCACGCCTGCGCGGCATGTCCCTCACGGACATCCTCGACGGCTTCCTGCATGGCTGTCAGCAGATGACCGTGGGCGCCGTGGTGCTGGCTCTCGCGATCACTCTCGGAACCGTGTCGAAGGAACTCGGGACCGCCTCCTTCGTCGTCGGCGCGCTGGCAGACGGCATCCCCGCGGTGGTTCTACCGGCTGCGCTCACCCTCCTGTGCATGGGCATCGCCTTTGCCACCGGCACCTCCTGGGGAACCTACGCGGTGGTCTTCCCGCTGGCCCTCCCGCTGGCCTATGCACTGAACCCCGACCCCACCTACGTCCAGGTCTGCTTTGCCGCGGTGCTCGGAGGGGCGGTCTTCGGCGATCAGTGCTCACCGATCTCCGATACCACGATCCTCTCGAGCATGTTCACCGGCTGCGACCTGATGGACCACGTGCGAACGCAATTCCCCATCGCACTGGCGGCGGCCAGCCTCGGGGCGATCCTCTCGACGCTCGCGGTGATGAGCTGAGCCACACCGGCAAGGCGGTCAGGCAAGCCCGAGACGTCGCCGGAGTTCTGGAAGCAACTGCCCCAACGCCAGCGCGCGGTGGGAGAGCCGGTTCTTCTCCGCGGCACCGATTTCCGCCAGGCACTCGCTGCGACCCTCGAGTTGAAAGATCGGGTCGTAACCAAACCCGGACTCGCCACGCGGGGCTTTGAGAATCGCCCCCTCGCACACGCCGGTGGCGAGCACGCAGGTCCCGTCCGGGTCCGCCAGGGCAACGACGCAGACAAAGCGCGCGCCGCGCCGCGCGGCTGGGACCTCTGACAGTTCGGCCAGGAGCGCTTCGACGCGCGCCGCGTCTTCGAGTCCGGGGCCCCCATAGCGCGCCGAAAAGGGCCCGGGCCGCCCTCCCAGGGCGTCGACCTCGAGACCCGAATCGTCCGCCAGGGCGGGAACCCCGAGCTGTCGCGCCGCCGCCAGCGCCTTCGCCTCTGCATTGCGCGCGTAGTCGTCCCCCTCTTCGGGGAACCGCACCAACGGTTCGTCCGGCAGGGGACGCAGATCGACTCCGCAGTCTCCGAGGATGGCCTCGATCTCGGAGACCTTTCCCGGATTCGTCGTCGCGATCACCAACGCGGGACGCGCCTTCGGCATCAGACCTTCGCGCCGCGCAGCGCCTCCGCCTGTGCTTCGCGAATGCCCGTAGCGCCCCGAAGCGCGATCGACGTCAGCGCGTCGAGTTGCTCGCGCGAGAAAGCGGCCCCTTCGGCGGTGCCCTGGACCTCGATGAACTGGTCCTCCCCCGTGATCACGAAATTCATGTCGACGTCCGCGCGCGCATCTTCCTCGTAGGGGAGATCCAACCGAACCTCACCATCGACGATGCCCACCGAAACCGCCGCAACCGAGGTCCGGAGCGGATCGGCTGTGATTTTTTCGCGTGCCTGCAAGCGCCGACAGGCCAGCGCCAGCGCCACCCAGGCGCCGGTGACCGAGGCGGTGCGCGTGCCGCCATCGGCTTCGAGTACGTCGCAGTCGATCCACAAGGTGCGGTCTCCGAGCACTCGCAGGTCCACCACCGCGCGCAGGCTGCGCCCGATCAGGCGCTGGATCTCCATGGTCCGCCCCGACAGGCGCCCGCGGGTCGCCTCGCGCTCCACGCGCTGATCGGTGGAACCCGGTAGCAACGAATATTCGGCCGTGAGCCAGCCCTGTCCGCTTCCCTTGAGCCAGCGTGGCACACCCGCCTGCTCCGAAACGGTACACAGCACGGCGGTCCGACCCATGCGGCACAACACCGATCCGAGCGGGTTCGCCGTGAAGTCGAGGTCAAATGCGATTGTTCGCAGCGCGTCCGCCGCGCGGCCATCTCTTCTCATCGAGAACCCGGCTCCTTTACCGCCAGCAACCGGTCCCGAAAAGCGGGGGCCTTGCGCTGGGCCGGCGCATCGTACCCCGTTTCCTCCCGGGCGTGGCGCCCCGCCTCGGACCGCGAATCGAAACGTGCCCCGTACGCGAGGACCGCCCTGGCCAACGCGCCTGCGATGGCCTCTCTGCGCTGGGGACGAGCCAGCGAACGCGCCTCGGCCGGATTCGAGATGAAGCCGACTTCGACCAGCACCGAGGGCATGCGCGTGCCCATCAGCACTGCGAAGGGTGCCTGCTTGACGCCGCGCGAAGGGTTCGGCCCCAGGTCTGCCAGTTCCGCTTCGGCGTAGCGTGCCAGGACATCGGATTCGCGCAGGGTTTCGTTCTGCTTTAGATCGTGAAGCAGGCGCTCCAACGGGTCGACCCCGCCTCGCTCCGCGGACTGCGATCCGCTGCGGTTCTCGCGCTCAGCAAGGAGTCGCGAGGCCTCGTCGCTGGCGTCGAGCGACAGGAAGAAGGTTTCGACCCCCACTACGCGCGAACTCGCCGCTGCGTTCGCGTGAATCGAAAGGAAGAGATCGGCGTGCGCGGCATTCGCGAGTGCCGGGCGCGCCGCGAGGTCGAGAAAACGATCCCCGGTGCGGGTGAGCACCACCTTCAGCCCGCGGGCCTCGAGCCGGCGCTTGAGTCGCCGGGAGATATCGAGAACCAGATCCTTCTCGGAGTGGCCCGAAGCACCCCGGGCGCCCGCATCGTCGCCGCCGTGGCCCGGGTCGATGGCGATCGTGTCAAAGCCCTCGGCGCCGGCCGCGGCTTGCGCGCACACAAGTGCCAGACCGCAGACCGCGATGGCGCTCCAAAGCAAGCGTGCCTTCGGCTCTCGCACCAAACCCCCACCCCCAGGGCGAGATTACCACGCGGGCCGGGCGGTTCCACGGGCGACGGGGAGGCCGGGCGGGCGCCTCAGTCGCTGCGCGCGTAAGCGACGGGTGCAACCACTGGGAAGTTCTGCGCCACCTGCCGAGCGACGGGATGCACACTGTATTCGTAGTGGAGTCCGAACACCTTGAGGGGCACCCATCCCGGAAGATCGGACATGCGCTGCATCGAATCGGTCATGGCACCCGTGGGGTCGATCACCCAAGGGTCTTCCGGATCTTCGAACCAGAGTGTCACCATGTGGTGCTGGAGATCCTCGGGGCGGTAGACGATGGCTCGGTAGACCTCGGTGGCGTCGAATCCGAGCGCGAGCAGCGCGTCGTAGACCAGCAGTTCGAGTCCATCGCAATCGTCACCGTTGCTGCGCAACGTCTCTTCGAGGGTGGCCCAGTGGTCGCGGCTGTCGTCCGGTCGGTAGTGCTGCTGTGCCTGCTCCTGGATCCAGCCCGAGAGGTCCCGGGCGAGGGCCCGACGGCGCTCGCTCCGAAAGTCGCGGTATTTCTCGCGCAGGGACCCGTCCGCCGGTGACGGCGTCACGGCTCGGACGAGGGGGGCGGCCGGCTCCGGAGAAGCCGTACCCGCTTCCGCCGCGAGAACCGCAGACTTATTCGCGCCCGCCGATGCAGGGATCTCGGCCTTCGAGTCGGTCACGGTCTTGCTCGGGTGCGGCGCGATGGCAGCCCGGGTCGGTGTTGGGGTGGCCACGATCGCCGGCCCGGGCAGCGGGCGCTGGCGATCACGGTCCGCCCGCGCGCGTCGCTGCCACTGGCCGATCTTTGGGCTCCAGGCGTCATTCTGGTGCGGCCGGGCGAAGTAGTCGTAGTTCCGCCCGGTCGAGAGAAAGCTCTGGCAGCCGACGCTTCCCATCGCAAACGCGATGAGAACGAGAAGCGAAAAGATCGGGAACCGCTGCATGGCCCCTGAATCGGCAGCGTTCGGCGGTCGGTTGAGAGGGGATTCTCCCGAACACGTCGATTCGTGGAGCGAAACGCAACTGAACGCACCCCGGCGAGCGCTGCCGGTGGCCTGCGCGTTTACGAACCCTGGCGCGTACCGGGACGGACGCGGGGCGGTGTCCTCGCTTCGCGCGACACCGCGGAAGGCAGGCTCAGGCCGGCACCATGATGTTCATCTGGTCGCAGGCTCCGACAAGCGAGAAGAGCCCGACCAGGAAGATGATCACCACGGGAATGCCGCACACGACGTAGAGCACCGACGTCGTATCGAGCGTGCCTCGCGGCTCGTCGTTGTCCTCTGCGGGAACGTTTTCTTCCGAGTCGGCCATTTCGGTGTCTCCTATGGCGTCTGGCGGCGGCAGGTTAGCCGGGATCGCCCCCCCTGCAAAGGACGCAGCGAAGTGCTGCGTCAGCGCGCCCCTTCGCCCCTGGCGTCCGTTTCCGGGACCGAAGGCGCCTCCCGCCAGCCCTTCGGCACGCCGGCTAGATTGGCTTCGACCTCCAGATCCAGTCGTCCCCTCTCCGCATCCTGGAGTTCCTGCTTTCTCTTCCGGATTTGTTCCCGGAGCCGAAAGCTGAGCGGGGAGTTCTCGCGGTCGCCGCCCGCGGCGAGCCCCGGAGCCGACAACTGCCAATCGGCAGTTCCCCCTGCAAGCTTCCCCAGGGCCGCCTGGGCGTTCGCAAGATCCTGCCTAGCTTCGGAAACGGCGCGATCGGCGGCGGCGAAGCGCAGCCGCCAGACGTCTGGTCCGTGGGCGCGTCCGGGGCTTCCTTGCACGCGCTCGCGGTAGGAATCCGGCAGCTGGAGCAGACGGTCGAGATCGACCATCGGCGCCGCAGGCGCCTCCTCGGCCTCCGCCCGTGCGACTCCCGGCGCCGCCAACACCAGCGCGAGGATGGCGACCACCCCAGGCCGCCTGCGCCCCGAGCCGCCCTTGCCCGAACCGCCCTTCTGCCCTGCTTTAGTTTCGCTCGTCACGCGGATCGCACGATAGCGGACCCAACCCCCCGGGGCGCCGGATTGCCGGGCGAAATTACAGCGCAGCGCCCCACTCGCCGATAGGCAGGAAGCAGATTGCTCGGTCGTGGATCATCGGGGGGATTGCCGGATGGATCGTGAAGCGCTGGAGAAGCTCCTTCTCCTCGGACTCGAGAAGGGAGCCTCGGACATCCACTTCCAGGTGGGCTGCACCCCTCTCTACCGCTTCCACGGTTCGCTCGTCGAACTGCGCCTCGACCCGCTCACCCGCGAAGATACCGAGGCGATCGTCCGGCACCTGTCTGCCGACCTCGGTCGCGGCGAAGGTCCCTTCCCGCGAGATCTCGATCTGGCCTACGAGATCCCCGGCCGCGGCCGCTTCCGCGTCAACATCTCGCGCGAGCGGCGCGCATTCAATGTCGTCGTCCGCGTGATCCCCCTCGAAGTTCCGAGCCTCGAGAGCCTCAACCTACCCCCGCAGCTCGCCCAGCTCGCCACACTGGGTCGCGGCCAGGTCTTGGTAACGGGGGCCACGGGAATGGGGAAGTCGACCACGCTGGCCTGCGTGATCGATCAGATCAACCGCAGCCAGAAGAAGAAGATCGTCACGATCGAAGACCCGATCGAATTCATCTTCCAGAACCGCAAGAGCATCATCACACAGCGCGAAATCGGTCTCGACACCGAGAGCTTTCCCTGTGCCCTGCACGCCGCCCTGCGTCAAGACCCGGATGTCATCATGGTCGGCGAAATGCGCGATCACACCACGGTCGACACGGCCCTCAAGGCAGCGGAAACCGGCCACCTGGTCTTCTCGAGCATCCACACCAGCGACGTCGCCTCGACGCTGCATCGCCTGGTCTCGTTCTTCCCCAGCGAGGAGCAGGCCCAGGTCCGGACCCGGCTTGCAGACAACCTACAGGCCATCATTTCACTCCGCCTGCTACCGAACAAGAAACAGACCGGTCGCGTACCGGCGGTCGAGATCATGCGCGTAACGCGGATGGTTCGCGAATTCATCAAGGACCCCGCGAGAACATCCGAACTCACGGCGTACCTCGAACGCAACTCGTCCGACGGGATGCAGAGCTTCGACCAGCACCTGTTGCACCTGGTCCGCAGCAACCGGATTTCGCTCGAAACCGCTTGGGCCGCCGCCAGCAACCCGACGGACTTCCAGACGAAGCTCGAACTCGAGGGCGTGACGGACGAGAAGCCCGAGGGCTTGGAGTTGCAGACCGCAGAGCCGCAGGCCCTTTAGGGCCGCTCCCGGCTCGAGCTACTCGGCGCTTTCGACGGCCTCGGCGCCCTCGACCGCCTCTTCTTCCGGCGGCACGGCCAGACCCGGATCCGTGTAATCGGGCGTTACGAAACCCGCCGCGATCTCCCGCAGCGCCACGACGACCTGCTTGTTGCCTTCGGCGCTAACGAGGGCGCGAGCCCCCTTTTTGAGCTGCTTCGTGCGGATCGCCGCCATCTGTACGAGGTGGAACCGGTTCGAGACCTGTTCCGTGCAGTCTTCGATCGTAACGCGCGCCATCGAGCACTCCTTCTGTGTGTGACCCAGACCCCATAGCCATCGAGCACCCCGCGGGATCGGGCCCGCATCCTAGTCCAGCCCCCAGACGAGCGAAACCCCGGCCGACGCGGTCGGCCGGGGTCCGTCGCCTCCCCCTAGGGGGAGGCTCTCATCTCGGTTCAGCGCTACTTCTTGCGCCGGCGAGCCTTCTTCTTGGTCGCCTTCTTCCGGCGGCCCTTCTTCTTCGCGGCCTTCTTCTTGGCCTTCTTCTTCGTGGCCTTCTTCTTGGTCGCCTTCTTGCGGCGAGCCTTCTTCTTCGTGGCCTTCTTCTTGGCCTTCTTCTTCGTGGCCTTCTTCTTGGCCTTCTTCTTGGCGGCCTTCTTCTTGGTCGCCTTCTTCTTCGTGGCCTTCTTGCGCGTGGCCTTCTTCCGCGTGGCCTTCTTCTTGGCCGCCTTCTTACGTTTTCGAGCTGCCATTTCTGGGTCACCCCCTCTTAGAATGGCCCGAGTGCTACAGCCGTAAGCTTCTGGCTCGTAGATCGGACAGACTCCGAGTCCGCCGTCCACGTTCGAGAGGTGCTGGATCGCACGTGTCGATCCTCCTCCCCCCCGGTAGCCGGAAGCCGCGATGCGTAGGCCGTTGATTGGCCTTTGCTTCGTAAACCGCGGTACTCAAGCCATTGTTGCGGGTGACGCTACCACCCCGGTTTTGCCCCCGTCAAGGCAAATTGTCAAAAAAAACAAGTATCTGGCCGCATAAACTGCAAGCAACGGTCCCAAAAACGCTGCAAAGCGGCGGGCGAGGCGTGCAGTGACCCACCGCCATCACGAAACTTGCCGTGTTTCGCGGGGCATCCCGCGACCCAGCGCGCAACTCTCCCGCCGAGTGCCAAAGGATCCGGGGCGTCTTGCGCGCCTACGCGAAGGAAAGTGTGCGCGGCGCGCGGGGGCAGGAGGACGGAGGGCCTAGCGCTTCCGCTTGTGACGCATCCGCTTCAGCAGCTTTCGCTGCTTATGCTTCCGCATCTTCTTGCGTCGCTTTTTGACCACACTGCCCATGAGCGATTCCCGTATCCCCGTTGAGAGCGAATTCCGGCGAGCGGCGAGATTTAGTCGCTCTGGGGGGCGAAGTCAACCCCCGGGGTCTCGCACAGCATCGAGACCCCGCCCAGCCGGCACCACCCGGTGGCCACTCGCGACGCCTAGAGGCCGAGCAACCCCACCCTCTCGGCGGCTTCGAAGTCGCGCAGCAGCCGCTCGTAGTGCCCCGTTTCGAAGATCTCGAAGCATGTCGACTCCCGCCGCCGCCAGTAGAGATCGGCGGCTACCAGCCGACTGCGGTCGAAATGCTCTGCCTTCAGGTTTCGCACCAGGATCTTCTGGGTCTTCGTGTAGACGAATTCATCCACCACGCGTACGAAATCGGGGAACCATTTCGGGTCCATTCCCCCACCCGCGATCGCCTCGCGACAGAAATCGAAGAAGGCCTGGGGGTCGAAAATCGCCCCCGGGCGCAACTTCAGGGAGACCATCACGAGTTCATCCGAGACCACGCAGGGGACGCCATACGCTGCCGCGAGCACGACATCCGGATGCTCCTGCACCAGACGAGCCACCTGGGCGGCGGAGAAGTTCTCGCCATCCTTTCGGATCCAATCGTCGGTGCGGCCATCGAAGTACAGGTAGCGGGCACCATCGATTACCCGGATGTGCCCAAGGTCGCCTGAGTAGTAGACGCCCTCGCGGAACTTCGCGTCATTCGCCGCGTCGTTGTCGAAATAACCCTGAAAGAGCGAAGTGTCCGGCGCGACCCGACAGATCTCGCCGACGGCTTCGGCGTAATTCTCGAGTTTCCCTTCGGGTCCAAGAATCGCCGGTGCGCGCTGTCTCCCGTCCGGGTCGAGGATCTGGACGGCGTCGTCATCGATTCGCCCGACACTGCCCCGTGGATCGGTCTTGCAGCGAAATGTGCTGATCGCCGCCTCGGTGGAGCCGTAGAGCTCGAACATGTCTTCGAGACCCCACCAGTCGATGAAACGGTCGATATCCGGCGGCGATGCGCCGTTGCCAATGGCGTAACGAAACCGATTCCGCGCATCGCCCGCGACGTATTTGCGAATCTGCTGGGGCTCCGGCCCGTGGGCCTTCTCGAGGGCGCCGAGGATGTAGTGAACCGGCTCGCCCACATAATTCCAGTAGGTCACGCCGTGCTCGAGCACGTCATCCAGAAAACGGCTGGCGCTGAAACGCTCGCGGATCGCCACCGAAGCCCCCACCGCGAATGCGGGCTGGAGACCCAGGAAGAGCGCGTTGGAATGAAACAGTGGCATGCAGGCGTAGCCGCGATCTTCGCAACCGAGTCCGAGGCGCTGGGACACCGCGCGCCCGATGGCCAGCAGCTTGAAGTGGTTGTTGTTGATGCCCTTTGGCAGCCCCGTCGTCCCCGAGGTGTAGATCACCATCAGGTTCTGGTCGGGCGACACGTCCACCGCCGGCGCTTCGAGAGATTTCCCCTCCGGGCCGACCTCCGCGGCAACACAGCTCGACCAGTCACGGTCGCCGATCGGCGCTTCAAGGCCCGGCGGCGTGTAGATCAGTCGATTCTCCTCCGGAATCGACTCGAGACGGTCGCCGATTGCCTCGACCCGTTCGGCAAAGGCCGCATCGCAGATCAGCACCCGTGCGCGCGACTGGTTGAGGACACCGGCGAGCGTCTCCCCCCGGAGTCCCGTGTTGATGCCGAATAGCGTGAGTCCGCCGAAACCACAGGCGCCGTAGATCCCCAGCAGTTCGAGGCGGTTCTCCATCAGGATCGCCACGTGTCCCGGCTGACGATCATCCAGCGCACCGAGACGCTGCCTCAGGAAATGGGAGAACCGGACGCTCTCATCGCGGTACTGGCGATAGGTCCAACTGCGGTCATCGTGAACCAGAAAGACGCGCTCTCGCACCTCCGGGTGCCGGGCGCGGGCTTCGATCTGGGCACCGAGCACGAAGGGAGCTTCAAACTCGAAGGCTGTTCCGTTCTGCAAGTTGCCCCCTCGACGGACCTATCCAGTCGAACCCGCGGCACGAGGATCGATGAATCCCCAGCGATTGCAAGCGCGAGACGCCGATGCTGACGCCGGCCTCGCTTTGCACTCACGACGCGTTTAGGAGGAGACTGCGGGCGCCGTTTAGCGCCCGGCGCTACTCGAGACGGATCGTTTCGCTAGTACTCGATGATCTCGAGGATATAACGCTTCTTCTCCTTGCCGCTGGCGGCGGCCATCAGCGTTCGAATCGCCGAGGCGTGCGCCCCGCCCTTGCCGATCACCTTGCCCAGATCTTCTTTCGCGACCTTTAGCTCGAGCACATGGGCATGCTCCCCGATGACCTCCGAGATCCGGACCTCGTCGGGTAGATCGACGAGCGCGCGCACAATGTCTTCAATCAACTGCTTCACGAATTCCCCTTCCCTGCAGGATGACCCGATGGCGGCCCGCAGCATCCCTCTGCAGCAACCTACCTTCCGGATCGACAGCGATTCTACGCCACTCCCGCCACGGATGGTCCACGAAAACCGTGCACCGCCACGGAATCCTGCGGACCGTCCGGGCCCTTCCGAGATGACCCGGCCTCGACGCCCGAGGAAGGTGTGGCCGATTGACCCCGGCGAGGCCCCTGGACCTGTGCCGCCTTTGGCCCGAAAGAGCCCTTCCCCTTCGCAAAGGCGCTGTGATCTTCCGGTAGCATTGCCGCCGCGATGTTTGCCCGGCGCGACGACGAGGAACCTGCGCCGCAAAGCGCAGCGAATCGGGCGCCACTCGCGCGAGCGAACAGGTCGGTTTCGCCTCTTCTGGATCCACTCCACACCACCTGAGCCGGGCTCTCCCGGCACCGCACCGGGACGACAGACACGTGGCCCAGCCCATTCCGACGAGTCGCATCCTCCGTCGATTACTGGCGAGCGGAGCCCATGGTCGCGCGGCGAACCTGCTGGGCCGCATCCACCCGGCGGACGTCGGCCCGCTGCTCGGCGATCTCGGCCCCGATGAGATCCGCACCGTCGTCGAACTGCTCTTCCGCCAGCAGCGTGCAGAGAACCTGCTGCGCGAATTGCCCTTCGAACTCCTTGGGGACGTCATGGAGGCTCTGGGCGATTCACGCCTCGCGGAAGTCCTGGACCGTCTCGAAGTCGACGATGTGGCCGAACTCGTAGACGCCCTGCCCGAAACGCGACGCGAGGCCATCCTCGAGCGCCTGCCACAGCAGCGTCAGCGCGAACTCAAGAGACTCGAACTCTACCCGGCCTCGAGTGCCGGCCGCGTAATGACGACGTCCTACGTTGCACTCGATGAGACGATGACCTCCGCGGAGGCGGTCGAATCGATTCGCGCCTCGGGCGATCTCGCCGACTCGATCCTCTATCTCTACGTCGTCGACGAGAACCACTGCCTCCGGGGCGTCGTACCGATTCGACGGCTCGTCGCGTCTCCGTCGGATCGCACCTGCGGAGAGTTGATGCTGCCCGAGCCCGTTCGCGTCACCCCCGAGGTCGACCAGGAGGAGGTGGCTCGAATCGTGGCGCGTTACGACCTGCTGGCAGTCCCGGTCACCGATGCCGATGGCACGCT
>CAJXIC010000026.1 GCA_913054385.1 uncultured Pseudomonadota bacterium | reverse complement strand
ATGCGGGCGAGCGCAGGATCGCCGTCTGCGACGCGTGGCCCGGGCGGGTCACCGAGGCCTTCAAGGAGTTCCGACCGGACACCATCGTCGTGGTGACGACAGGCTGGGACATGATTCCACGCGGCCATCCCGACTGGGCCTACATCCTTAAGATCGGGCACCCGATGTACGACCGCTGGCTGCTGGACGAATACGACAGCGCCTTCGAACTCTTTCACAGGCTCGGGGCCCACGTGGCGTGGCTGACCACGCCGTGCCTGTCGAGCCCCACTGGGATCGACATCGGGGCCTACAACCCGAAGAACCGGGCCGAGATGAACCGGAACATCCTTCCCAAGCTGGCGGCCCGTCACCCCGACGGGCTCACACTAGTCGACCTCAAGGCTGCGATCTGTCCGGGGGGCGAGTACGCGAAGTCGCTCTTCGGGATCGAGAACTTCCGTCGCGACGACGGCATCCACCTCTCGCAGCCGGCCCAGCACTGGGTCGGCACCTGGCTGGGGGAACGCCTCCTCGAGCAAGCCTCGCAGCGAGAAGCCGCCGACTCCGCGCCCGCCGACTGAGCCAGCGGTTCAGTTCGGGGGAGGCTCCGGATCGAAACGCTTTGGCGGCTGATCGCGCAGCCGCATCGCCGGGACCTCCACCAGCCGGTAGCTCAGCCACCCGAGCAGCAGCGACAGCGCCAGCGCCGGGATCAGGAGCGAGGCGAATCGCGAGTCGGGGATCCAGTCGCCGAAACCAGCCTGCTTCAGCGGACGCATCAGCGGCTGGTGCCAGAGGAAGACTCCGTAGGAGATCGTCCCTGCAAACCCCATGAAGCGGGTGCCGAGGAACCAGCGCGGCCAGCCCCCGGCGTGCTCCCCGAAAACAGCGGGCAGCAGAAGCAGCGCTGACACCAGGACGTAGACGATCTGCTCGAAGGCCCAGGTCCAAGCGGTGTGCGCTTCGTAGAAGGTTCGGAAGAAAAAGGGTGAGAAGCAGGAGGCCGTAAAGACCGCGATCGCGGCGAACCACACGGCGCCTGGACGATCGACGACCAAACGCGTCCACCGGAAGCGGCGCTCATCGGTTCCCAGCCAGGCGCTCACCACCGCCAGTGCCATGCCCACCGCGAAGGGAAGGAACATCGAAACCAGGCTGAAGTTCAGACCCCGGCGGCCGATCGAGAACACGTACACCCGGAAAATTTCGGCCAAGATCCCCAGCACCACGAGCGCAACGAGCTGCCGCTGCATCCGGGTACGCGGGTCGACGTCGCGGCCGAGCCTCCCCAAGAAGAGCGCAAGCAAGGGAAGCGCCGCATAGAAGGACACTTCGATCGTGAGGCTCCAGGCCACGACCAGCCCGCCTTCGAGGGTCCGGATGTCGAAGGCCTGCATCACGCTGTAATAGAGCCACCAATCGCCGGTGAAGACGCCGACGAGCCCCGGCCAGATCGCGAGCAGCGTGAGCGCGACCCAGTAGGCGGGGAGGATGCGGAGCACGCGGCGACGCGCATAGCTCAGCGTGCGGGGACCGCGCTCCTCGAAGAGATGCGCCACGACATAAGGCCGGTAAAGCAGAAACGCCGAGATCAAGAAGAAGATCCGCACGCCGAGCCGACCCTGGGAAGTCGCGACGCCGTACCAGGCGTTCATGTTGGCGCCCGAACTCGCTCCCACGTGGATCACGATGACGGCAAAGACCGCGATTGCGCGCATCGCGTCAAAGAGATCGAAGTGGCGGCTCCGCTTCGGACCCGGCCGTAAAAGGGCGGCCGCGTGCTCCTCTCTCACACCGGCAGTTTCACCCAGCGTCGTCGCCATTGCTAGCGGTTATCCGTCTTCGTGGATCGCAGTCTTCTTCGCAACCCGTGCCACTCGTTGTCTCCAGTGCCGCGAATCGCGGCCACCTTCTCGAAGCGCGTATGCAAGTAGCGCGACAACTCGGGAAAGAGATCGCCGAAGTCGTCGAACTCGAAGTACATCTTCGGGTCGTAGACGATGCAGCGCGTGCCGCTGGCCTCGAGGTCAGAAATGATTTCCGGGCCGCTCACGTCGCCGGGGATCGTCAGGTCGTAGCGCGTCGGGTTCGGGCGCTTGGCCAGCACGTAGAGGATGGGGTGGGTGGGCGCCACGAAGACCGCTTCGCCGGGGCGCGAACAGCGCTCGAGAAAGGCCGTCGCACCGCGGTGGAGCTTTGCCTGGTCCTCCCCGACGAAAACCTCGGCACCCTCGATCCCGAGCGATTCGGGGTTCCAGCGCTGCACGTCTGCCGGGATGCGCAGGGCCGCCAACGCCAGGCAGCCCGCGAATCCGAGGACGATGCCCCGGAAGGCGGTACGCCCGAACTGACTGCGCGAAGCCAACGCCGCGTCGATGCGGTCGGCGACCCACCCCATCACCATCAGCGCCGGTGCCAGCACGTAGACCAGGTGGGACCAGACTGCCGAGGGGAAGATCCCGAGAAAGAAGAACAGAGCAAAGAGAACGATTGCACGCGAGGCGCTTCGCCGCGCCGGAGAATCGCTGGCGCGCGTCCACCACAGAACGACAGGCGCCGCGAGCAGGCTCGCGAGCGGTAGCCCGTAGGCGAGGCGGATCGCCGCCGAAGCCACCCCGGCGCTGACCGGGAAACCGAGAATTGTTTCCCCTCGGATCATGTAGCCGAAGAGTGCCGCCGGCATGTAGAGGAAGAGAAAGCGCCCGTCTCCGGCGGGATGCGCCCCGAGGATCGGCGGAATCGGGTTCGCGTAACTTTCGGATTGCGTCGTGAGCAGCGCGGTGAAGGTCGAATCGACGAGATGGCCGAAGGTCCCCGTCGCCAGAAAGAAGGCGACCGCTGCCAGGCTGATCACGCCACCCGCGAGGAACACCGGCGCAAGGCCGCCGAAGGCCGTGCGCTCGCGGAGCGGCGAATCGCGGCGGCCCCAGAAGAAACCCCCGAGAATCGCGAGCCCCACCAGCAGGCCGAAGTTCTGCTTCGTGAGGGCGCAGGCGGCGAGGGCCACGCCGAGCCACAGCGCATCGCTGGGTCGCCCGCGCTCGAGGGTGCGCAGCAGGAAGAGCAGCGCCGCGATCCCGAACAGCCCCGAAACCGCCGAGTAGTTGAGCATCGTCAGCACGGGGAACGCGATGGGAATCGCCGCGAGGAACACCAGCGGGGCGAAGGCCGCAAAGATCGGTCGCATGGCGTAGAGACCGATGCGCCAGAGCAGCAGCACGGTGGCGGTGTTCACCGCGAACTGCGTCCAACGCGTCACCAGGAGATCGGTGCCGAACACTTCGAAGAGTGCGGCGGTGGCGTAGTAGATCCCCGGGAAGATGCCGGTGTGGATGTCGCGGTAGAGCAGGTCGCCCGCCAGCAAGCGCTGCGCCGTCGCAACGAGGTGGCCCTCGTCGATCGAAACCAGCCCCCGATCGATGATCGGAAGCTGTACGGCCAAGCTCACGAGCGCGAAGAGCGCGACGCCGCCGAAAGTCGTCGCACGGGAAACTTCCCCGGTCTCGTTCCGCATCGACACCCCCTGCGAAGCGGTTCCCGAGTGGATACCGCATCCGTCGCCGGACTTCGCGTATGCTCGCCGCAGCCAGGGAGACCGACGCATGCGAGATCCGATCTACCGCAAGAGGCCCGTCGGGCCCCGCGCCGCCGTTCTTGGCGGGGAGCGCATCAACGACTTCATCGTGCTCTCCGAGGGCCTCTCGAATACCTACCTGCTGGAATCGGCAGAAGGCAACCTCCAGGTCAACGCGGGGATGGCCTTCGAGGCGCCGATCCACCGCGCCAACTTCGAGCGCCTGGCCCGCGGCGAGACACGCACCCTGGTGCTCACCCAGGGCCACGTCGACCACGTCGGTGGTGTTGACTATTTCCGGCAGCACGCGCCGGGGCTCCTCGTGATTGCGACCGCGGCCAACACCGAGCACCAAGCCTACGACCGGCGACTCACCGCCTTCCGCGGATCGCGCTCGGCCTTCGCCTTCGCCGAGGCGCTCGGCGCGGCGGTCGCCTACAGCCAGGAGCACTGCGGTCCCCCGCCGCCCCAGGCCAGCCCCACCCCCGACATTCTCTTCCACGGAAGTCACGAACTCACCCTCGGCGACCTCGAAGTCGAGTTGCTCGCGATCCCCGGCGCCGAAACCAACGATTCGCTGGTGGTCTGGCTCCCGCAGCACCGCATCTGCCTCACCGGGAACCTCTTCGGCTGTCCCTTCGGGCACTTTCCCAACCTGGTCACGATCCGCGGCGACCGCTACCGCGACCCGCTCACCTGCGCGGCCGCCGTGGAACACGTGCGCGCCCTCGAGCCCGAGATGATCCTCTACGGCCACCACGCCCCGGTGGTGGGCGCCCACCTGATCCAGGAAGAACTCCGGGTGCTGCGCGACGCGATCCACTTCGTACACGACGCCACCGTTGCGGGCATGAATGCCGGCCACGACGTGCACCACTTGATGCGCGAAATTTCACTGCCGCCAGAACTCGAAGTGGGCGAGGGCTATGGCAAGGTCTCCTGGAGTGTGCGCGCGATCTGGGAGTACTACGCGGGATGGTTCCACCACGATTCCACCACCGAACTCTTCGCGGTGCCGCGCAGTCGCATCAACGAAGACCTCGTCGAGCTGGCGGGCGGGCCAGCCGCCCTCGTCGCGCGAGCGCGCGAGAAACTCGCAGGCGAGCACGTCGAGGAGGCCATCCACCTGCTCGACATCGTTCTCGCCAGCGGGCCCACGTCGGAGGCACTCGACGCCATGATCGAAGCCCACGAAAAACTGCGCTCAGCCAGCGAGAACTTCTGGCTCTCGGCCTGGCTCGATCATCAACTGGCGGGTCTGCGCTCCCGGCGCAGCGCAGCTCGATGAGCGCGCGCTAACGGGTTCAGCTCGGAGGGCGCGGATCGCGCGGCAGGCCGAGGCCGCGCTCGCCGATGATGTTGCGCTGGATGTTCGAAGCGCCCCCGGCAATGGCCGGGCCGAGCGAGAAGAGATAGTTCTGCACCACCGCGGGCGGCGTGCTGTCGCGGGCGTAGTTCGGGGCCCACTCGCAATCGGTGAGGCCCGCTGTTCCGAGCAGGTCGTAGGCGAGCTTCCAGATCATCTGGGTGACGTCGGTGCTGTAGAGCTTCGTCATCATCATCGGGAGCATCACCTGCATCTCTTCGCCCCGGATGCTCGCCGAGAGCATCCGCAGGTTCGAAGTTTCGCAGGCACGCACGAACCCCTCGATCTCGGCAAGCCGCCGCCGCACCCCGGCATCCGACAATGCGGGTCGTCCCCCGACCTGTGCTTCTCGCGCCAGCGCCAGCAACCGATCGAACTGGTCGCTGATCATGCGCGGGTTACCGATCAGGTTGCGTTCGTGCTTCAGCGTCGAGCGCGAAACCTGCCACCCTTCCCCCCGCTGACCGACGATGTTCTCCGCCGGGGTCCGCGCATCGTCAAAGAACACCTCGAAGAATTCGGCCGCGCCGCTCAACTGCCGCAGCGGCCGCACCCGGATCCCCTCCTGCTTCATCGGAATCAGGAGGTAGGAGATCCCCGCGTGCTTCGAGGCCTCGGGTTCGCTGCGAAAGAGGCCGAACATCCAGTCGGCAGAATCGGCGTTGCTCGTCCAGACCTTCTGCCCATTCAGCACCCAATCGTCACCTTCGAGTCGTGCGCTGGCCTGCAGCGACGCGAGGTCGCTGCCGGAGCCGGGTTCGGAGTAGCCCTGGCACCAGCTCATCTCGCCGCGCAGGGTCGGCGGAATGAAGCGTTGCTTCTGCTCCTCGCTGCCCAATTCGAGGAGCGTCGGAACGAGCATCGCCGGCCCCTGGAAGAGCGAGTTCCCCGGTGCACCGGCCCGTCCATATTCTTCTTGGAGGATGCGGTCTCGCAGCGGATCGCTCGGCTGGCCCGAGCCGCCGTATGCCTCGGGGGTTTCGCGGTAGACGTAGCCGGCGTCAATCCCGCGGCCCCGAAAAATTCTCTCCTGCTCCGCCTGGGGAAGCGCGGCCTCGTCTCCGCTGAGCGGCCAGCCCGTGAGAAATTCGCGGAGTTCCCGGCGGAAGACTTCGTACTCGGGTCCGTAGCGCAGGTCCATCGCCTAGTAGCCTCCGAGTGCAGCGGCGCGGTCGCGGTGTTCGTCTGGGGTGCCGAGGAAGGCGCGGTCAAAGAGCGCGCGCTTGAACCAGATCTGCACGTCGCACTCCCAGGTGAAGCCGAGCCCCCCGTGGAGTTCCACCGCCTGGCGCGCGATCTCCACGGCCTGGTCGCCAATATGGGCCTTGGCGAGGGCCGCCTGCTGCGACGCTTCCGCTTTGATGTGATCGCAGGCGTAGGCGGCATACCAGTAGAGCCCGCGCGAGAGCTCGATCGCGGTGGCCATGTCGGCCAGCTGATGCTTCACCGACTGGAATTCGGCGATGGGCCGGCCGAACTGTTGGCGCGTCTTTGCATATTCGACGGTCATGCGCACCAGCGCCCAGGCCGCCCCGAAGGCGTCCGCCGCCAGCGCGCAGAGCGCCGCGTCGCGAACCACGTCGAACGCTTCGGCCCCGGTTTCGAGGCGCTCCGCCGGCGTCGCGTCGAAGTGCAGCGTGCCGAGCGGGCGTGTCCGATCGATCCCGGATTCGGCTTCGACTACGAGGCCCTGGGCATCGCGTTCGACCACCGCGAGTCCACCATCCATAAGCGCCACCACGAACAGATCGGCGACCTCCGCGAAGGGAACGTGTCTCGCCACCCCGGTGAGCGCAGCGGCGTCGAGCGCCGGGCGTCCGGCGGCATCGTCGATGGAGCCGCCGACCCCTTCGAGCGCGATCGAGGCGACGCGCTCTCCGCTGGCGAGCGCCGGGAGCCAGCGCTCGCGCTGTGCTGCAGCGCCACCCTCTCGGAGGGCGAGGGTCGCGAGGCCGTGAAACAAGAGCGGCCCCGGCAGCGCGCCGGCACCGAGTTCTTCGCAGCAGAGAGCGAGTTCGAGTGCGCCGAGGCCGGCGCCTCCCTCGCTCTCGGGGACGCAGAGACCGGGCAGGCCGATCTCTGCCAGGCCCTTCCACAGCGCGGAATCGTGAGCCGCCCCTTCGTCGAAGATTTCGCGCAGGCGGGTGGGCGGACATTCGGCTTCGATGAAACCGCGAAGCGTTTCTTGGAGCAGCGCCTGCTCCTCGCTCAAGCCAAAATGCATCGATCTCCTCGTCGCCGCCGCTCGGGCGCGCCCGATCTTGGGGCATTCCCGCTGGGAACGCAAAGGTCCGGAAGCGCTATGGACGCGCGCGTGGGCGGCGCTCGTTCGCCAGCGCGCCGGGTCCGCTAGTCGCCGCGGTCGCCCTTCGCAAAGGCCTCGCGCGCACTGTTGGCGAGATCTTGCATCCGCGCCTTGACGGATTTCTGGTGCAGCGCCAGCGCGGCAATCTCCGAACCTTGTCGCATCCCCGTTCGCACCCCCATCAATTCCATGGCGCGGTGCACGCTGCGCTTGTTGATCTGTTGCAGGTCCGAGGGCACCTCGGCAATGCGACGCGCCCAACCGAGGGTGCGCTCTTCGAGTTCGCCCTTCGGGTAGGCGCGGTTCACCAGCCCGATGCGGGCGGCTTCGAGGCCACTCACCGAATCGCCGGTGAGAATCATCTCCATCGCCTGGCGCATGCCCACGAGCCAGGTGTGAAATTGCGCGTCGGGAGGCGAGATGAGCCGAGTCATCGGGTAACCGATCTGGGCGTCCTCGGCGACGTAGGCCAGGTCGCAGGCCGTCATCAATTCGCTGCCGCCGTCCATGGCATAGCCGTGCACCTGCGCGATCACCGGCTTCGCCAGGTCCCAGATCCCGGTCCAGCCCTCGATCACGTGGCGCGACCAGCCGCCGTCGCCTCCCGCGGTGTAGTAGGGGCGATCCGCGGTGAGGTCCGCACTGAGGTCGTAACCCGAAGAGAAGCACTTCCCGGCACCGCGCAGGATCGTGCAGCCGACCTCGGGGTCGTCGTCGAAAACCTGCAGCGTGTCGAAAAGCTCGCGGCGCATCGCGTTGTTGATGGCGTTGCGTTTCTCGGGGCGATTGAGGGTAATGCGACGAACCCGTTCGGCGGGTGCGTCGATGCGAAGGGTCTGCGGTTCCACGGTCATGGGGTCTCCGATGCAGTGAACAAGGCCCCGGCGGGCTTTCGCTTCAGGGAATGGTATCCGCCAGGCGCGCCACGAGTTGCATGGCTTCCTGGTCGTCGGTCTGGACACTGAGCCCGGTCACGCCAGAATCGCGCCAGGCGTGGAAGCGCTCCTCGATCCGCGCGAGGGGCCCGATCAGCGCGCCCGCATCGATGAATTCAAGGGGCACCGCTTTGATCGCTTCCTCGCGCGCGCCCGCCAGGAAGAGTTCCTGGATGCGCTCGGCGGCATCGCCAAAACCCGCGCGGATCATCCGCTTCTTGTGGAAGTTGAGCTTCGGGTGTCCCATGCCGCCCACCAGCAGTGCCGCCTGGGGTCGGCGACGCTCGAGGGCGCCTTCGATGTCGTCGGTCACCTCGAGGGCTACGGAGGCCTGGATCTCGAAATTCTTGAAACTCTTTCCGCCACCCGCGCGGCGGAAACCCTCCTCGAGCCACGGTCGGTAGGCATCGAGGCTCCCCGGGACGAAGCCAAAGGGCAGCCAGCCGTCGGCGATCTCTGCCGTCAGTTCGACCATCGCCCGGCTTCCGGTACCGCACCAGATCGGCATGGCGGGGTTGGTGTGCAGGATCGATTTCAGCGGCTTCCCCATGCCGGTCGCATCGGCCCCCGCGTAGGGAAGCGAAATGGCGAGGCCTTCGTGGATCACCGGACCTTCGCGCGCGAAGATCTTGCGGAGGATCGCCACGTAGTCGCGGAGCGCGTGGAGCGGGCGACCCCAGGGCTGCCCGTACCAACCCTCGACGATCTGCGGACCCGAGGCTCCGAGGCCGACGATCACCCGACCGCGACCGGCCAGCGCTTCGAGGCTGCTTACGGCCATCGCTGCCGCCGCGGGCGGGCGCGCCGCCAACTGCAACACCCCGGCACCGAGTCGAATGCGTTTGGTGTGCGCCGCCAGGAAGGCGAGCGGTGTGAGCGCGTCCGCCCCGTAGGCTTCGGCCGTCCAAACCGAATCGAAGCCGAGACGTTCGGCGTGGCGCACCTGTTCGACGGGCAGCTTTAGCTTCGCGCCGAAGGCCGAGAGGGCCAAGCCGAGTTTCATCACACCTCCGGGAGTCGCCTTCGCCCGCAATCGCCTTCGCAATCGGCTGTCGCGGCGCTCAGATCGCGCGCTCGTGACCCTCCCAATAGGGGTCGCGCAGCTTTCGCTTGTAGAGCTTGCCGTTGGGGTCGCGCGGCATTGCGTTGGTGTAGTCGATGCTGCGCGGCTGCTTGAACTTCGCGAGGCGGTCCTGGCAGAAGGCCAGAATGTCTGCGGTGAGGGCAGCGTCGCCCACCACTCCCGGCGCCGGCTCGATCACCGCCTTGATCTCTTCGCCCCAGTCTTCGTTCGGGATCCCGAAGACCGCGACGTCGCCCACCTTGGGGTGACCCAGCAGCTCGTTCTCGATCTCTGCCGGGTAGATGTTCGCGCCCCCGGAAATGATCATGTCGATCTTGCGATCACAGAGAAAGAGGTAGCCCTCGGGGTCGAGGTAGCCAATGTCGCCGGCGGTGAAAAAGACCTTGCCGTCGTCGGCCTGGAGGCGCGTCTTTTTCGTCTTCTCGGGGTCGTCCTTGTACTCGAAGCGGGCGCTGTCCATCATCAGGATATAGATGGTCCCGGTTTCGCCCTGGGACAACTCGCGCCCGTCGTCGTCGAAGATGCGGATCTCGGCATTCGTCCAGGGCCTGCCCACTGTCCCCGGGTGCGTAAGCCAATCGGCGGCCGAGACGATCGTGCCGCCCCCTTCGGTGGCGGCGTAGTACTCCCAGATGCTCTCCCCCCACCAGTCGATCATCTTGCGCTTGATCTCCGGCGGGCAGGGTGCGGCGGCGTGCAGCATGGTTCGCGTACTCGAGACGTCGTACTTCGCGCGCACCTCTTCGGGAAGCAGCAGCAAGCGGTGAAATTGCGTGGGCACCATGTGGCTGGTGGTGCAGCGATACTTTTCGATCAACTGCAGCATTGCCTCGGGCTCCCACTTGTCCATCAGCACCACCGGGTGTCCCCAGTGCATCGCCGCCGCGGACTGGATCAGCACGGCGGTGTGGTAGAGCGGTGAGCCGCAGATGTAGACGTCGTCTCCCTCGGGCTCGACACCGAACATCGCGAGGAAGGCACCGAAGAGCCCCATGATGAGATCGGGTTCGATCTCGGTGGGCGCAAGGTCGCGCTTCACACCCTTGGGCCGCCCGGTGGTGCCCGAGGTGTAGTTCATCACCGCGCCGGTGCAGCGAGCCCGCGGCGGTTCGCCGGAGATCCCCGCGGTCAGGTCCTCGAGCGACTGGAAACCGGGGATTTTCCCGATGGCAATGCGTCCCGATGGGGGGAAGTTGATCTCGTCGGCGGCCTTCGTGCACTCGACGGCCAGGCGCTCGTGGGCGATGAAGGCCTTCGCCTCGGAATCCTGCACGATGTAGGCGACTTCGGCCGGAGCGAGATGCCAGTTGATCGGCACCAGATAGAAACCCGCCTGGGTACACGCCAGGTAGACCGCGAAGAACTCGGCACAGTTCGGGGCGTCGAGCGCCACGGCATCTCCGCGTTCGAGGCCGATCGCGCGCAGTGCGCCTACGATCCGGTTGGAAGCGGCGTGCAATTCGCCGCGCGTCCACCGCACTTCTGCGGGATCGATGAGCGCCAGGGCATCGGGGTCGCGCTCCGCGTAGCTCCAGAATCCGTGGTCGGCCATTCGTCTCTCCTCTGCTCATGCCGCAAGCGATCGCGGCGTTCCGGGCGGGCCGGGTGCCGCCCCCCTGCATCCCTAGCGCCGCGGTCTCCCGAATTCGAGCGAGGGGTCCTGGATGCGGCTCAGCGCAATCGTCAACTTGTCGAGCACGTAGTTCTGGTAGAGGCGCCAGGGCGCCTTCGTCCCCTGCTTCGGGAAGCGGTCCGCCGAACGCTGGATGTAGCCGGAACTCAAGTTGAGCATCGACTCGACCTCGACGTCGTTGTCGACGACCCGCGGCCGGCACTCGGTGTAGCCCTTCTTCTGCATGTAGTTGAGCAGCCGCGTCACGTAGTCGCAGGTGATGTCGCACTTCAGCGTCCACGAAGCGTTGGTGTAGCCGAAGGAGAGCGCGAGGTTTGGAATGTCGCTGAACATCATGCTCTTGTAGGTCAACGACTGCGCCGGGTCGACGCGTTCGCCGTCGACAATGACCTCGAGACCGCCGACCAACTGCAGGTCGAGCCCGGTGGCGGTGACCACCAGGTCCGCTTCGAGTTCGGTCCCCGATTGGAGCCGAATCCCCTTCTTGGTGAAGGACTCGATGCGGTCGGTCACCACCGATGACTTTCCGGAGTTGATCGATTCGAAGAGATCGGCGTCGGGCACCAGGCACATGCGCTGGTCCCAGGGGTTGTAGCGCGGGTTGAAATGGGTCTTCACGTCGTAGCCCGGGCTCAGGTGCTTCTCGACGGCCTTCAAGATCAACCGCTTCGCCGCCTCGGGCTTGCGCTTGCAGTAGTTGAACAGCGCAATCCCGAGAAGAATGTTCTTCCAGCGCACGAGGTGGTAGGCGAGGTTGGCGGGCACGCGCTCGCGCAGCCACGCGGCCATCGGGTCGCTTCCCGGCGCCGAGATGACGTAGGTGGGAGAGCGCTGCAGCATCGTTACGTGCTCGGCCTGCTTTGCGAGTTCGGGCACCAGTGTCACCGCCGTGGCCCCACTGCCGATCACGACCACGCGCTTTCCCCGGTACTCGATATCGGGCGTCCAAAACTGCGGGTGCACCACGCGGCCCTCGTAGTCCGCGAGGCCCTCGAATTCGGGGGTGTAGCCGGCGTCGTAGTTGTAGTAACCGCTGCACATGAAGAGGAAACTGCAGTCGAAGCGCCGCACTTCCCCACTGCCATCAACTTCGGCCTCGACGGTCCAGCGTGAAGTTTCCGAGCACCAGCTCGCACGCTTTACGTGCAGGCCGTATTGGATCTTCTCATCGATCCCGAACTCGCGGGCGGTGTCCTGCACGTATTCGAGGATCGAAGGGCCGTCGGCGATCGATTTTGGAGCGCGCCACGGGTAGAAGGAGTACCCGAGGGTGTACATGTCGGAATCGGAGCGAATGCCCGGGTAGCGGAAGAGATCCCAGGTCCCGCCCATGTTCTCGCGGCGCTCGAGGATGGTAAAAGTCCGGTTGGGACACTTTTTCTGGAGATGATGGGCGGCACCAATGCCCGAGATGCCGGCGCCGACGATCAGCACGTCCACGCTCAGAAGGTCCGCAGGTCTGGATTGCATGATGATGGGGGTTTCCGGCTGCGTGCGCGCGCGGCGCGATTATACCGGGTGATTTCGGCGGCG